>JBGUKW010000106.1:0-13917 GCA_045114665.1 Candidatus Xenobia bacterium
TCATTGGAGCTGCAAGCCACAACATAGGAATTGTTGAAGGGTCTGCTCCGAGTTGTTCATAAATTGAACTCATTCTTGCAAATTGAATTTCAAATCCATGCTGAATTCCAAAAAATCCAACACTCATATTCAATATTTGCCAAGGACTTAGATCTGGTTTATCTTTTTCTAATTTTTCCATTTTTACTACACTCTTATTTAAAACTTTTGATTGCTTTTATTATTTTTTCAGCAGCTTCTGCAGTATCTTCTTCGGTTGGGACAAGAGCAAATCTCACAAACCCTTCTCCTGCATTATTTCCATTTTCATCAGTTATAGCAAGAGCAGGCCCAGGTGTTACAACGATTGCATATTCCTCTTCAAGAAGTTTTTCTGCAAATTCTACAGATTTAATACTTTCAGGAATTCTCTGCCATATATAAAATGTACCTTCGGCATATCCTTTTGGCAATCCAGCTTTTTGTGTAGCCTCCATGATCAATTTTCTTTTTCTGTCATATTCGGCTCTCATCTCTTTTACATGCTCCTCATCTTCATAGGCCTTTGCTGCGGCATATTGAACAAAATTAGCACAGCCAGAATCCATGTTTTCTTTTGCAGATAGGAAAATTTTTATAATGTCTGGATCGCCTGCCATAAATCCAACTCTCCAACCAGTCATGTTACTTCTTTTAGAGAGACTTTGGAATACTATTACTCCATCTTTTGCAAAATTCAAGGCTGATTTTGGCTTTTCATTTGTGTACATTTCACTATAACATTCATCAGAAGCCAAGATTATTCCATATTTTTTACAAAATTCTATAGCATCTCTGTAAAAACTGTCTGGAGCCAATGCTGTTGTTGGATTGTTTGGATAGTTTATCCACATAATCGAAGCCTTTTTTGCGATTTCTTCAGGAATTGCAGAAATATCTGGCAAGAATTTATTTTTTTCAAGAAGTGGCATAAGGTGTACTTTTTTATTTGCTGCCAATGCTCCACTATTATATGGAGGATAGCCAGGTGTTGGAACAAGTACATATTCGCCTTTTATTGAATTTGGAAAAGCAAATACAGCCTCTTTGGCTCCAAGTGATGTAAAAACTTCTGTATCAGGATTTAAATCCACATCAAATCTCGATTTCATCCATTTAACAACAGCAGATTTAAACTCTGGAAGTCCACTGTTTTCAGGATATCCTGCTCTCTGATTCTTTTTCATTCCCTCTGTTGCAGATTCAAGTATAAAATCAGGAGTCGGAGCAGTAGGATCGCCTATGGAGAAATCAATCACTTTTATTCCCTTTGCTTTTAAAGCTTTCTTCTTTTCTCTAAGACTTACAAAAGGATATCTTGGCAATTTTGAAAGCCATTCGGCTGAAGTTATTTTTTCGTTTAACATTTTTCTAACCTTTCTTTGTTTTATTATATTAATTTGAAAATTCTTTTTTTATTTTTTTAAACCTTCAAATATAATCCTTGACAAAACAAAATATTAAAATATATAATATATAATTAAAATAAATATTTTAAACTATTGTTTTTCTGGAGTTTTAAGTGAATATAATAATTAGAAGAGCTGAGACAAAAGATATAAAAAAAATGGCTCAGCTAGCAGCTTTATGTATTGAAGATAGTATTCCTCCTACAAGAGATGTTCCTCTCAAAAGTTTAAAACAAGCTCGAATTCTAGATATAGAGACTTCTCTTTCTAAAATAATAAATTTAAGTCATATAGGGATTTATCTTGCAGAAGATGAAAAGGGGAATTTATTAGGTCATTTAATGGGATATGTAGGAGATATAGAAAGTGTTACAGGTGAACCACAAGGCTGGATATTTGACCTTTCTGTAGAACCTAAATACAGAAGGCGTGGAATAGCGAAGAAACTTATTGAAAAATTTACTGATTTTGTCAAAAAAGCTGGTTATAAATTTATAGGTCTTCTTGTAACATCAAGTAATAAACCTGCTGTTGCACTTTATGAAAATTTAGGTTTTGTTGAAGAAAGAAAACGAATGGCAAAAAGACTTTTTTAGAAAAGGTTTTTTTATAGAAATAAAGAATTGATTTTATAATATACAAAGAACGATTTTAATTGTGATTTTTTTTGTACTTTTCTGGAAGGATGTTTTTTTTGATGGATAACATAGGAGTTTTAGAAGAACGACTAAATGAGCTTGGCTCTAAGATTAGTACGGCTATAATTGAGACAAAAGAGCTTGAATCTAAAGTTAAATCTGCTGAAAATACAAGTCGCAAAATGGAAGAGATTTCAGCTGTGATTACAGCTAAACTTGATGATATGGCCATTTTGTATAATCAGTCAGATGTATGTACTCAGCGACTTGAAAAAGTTGAAGTTAAACTTCAGCAAGTTACTTCTTTGTCTAAAATAGACGATTTAAAAGTTTTAGTTGAAGCTACAAATAAAAAAGTAGATACCCTTATGGGAGTCAAAAGAGAAATAGATACTCTTTATGAAACAATAAGTGGCTTTACTGAGGAAATGGGAGATATAAGAGACAACATTTCTTCTGTTTCAGAAGATTTATCTTCTTTTGAGAAGAAAGCTGATTCTAAAATAAATTCAATCGCTGAATCAGTCAAACAAGCTTCACCAGTTTCTATTGGAGCTTCCGAGGGAACAACTACTGAAGTTTCTCCAGAAATTGCAGATAATATAAAAGAACTCGAATCTAAACTTTCATCATTTACTTCTGCTTTTGATGAAATAAAGAAAGAACTTGGTGTAAAGTTCAAAAATATAGATGAAAAAGCAGTTGCAAGAGATATTGTAATAAAGTCTTTCCAAAAGAGTTTAGAAACATTTAAAACGGAATTTGTATCATTAAAACAAGATGTCAACAATGGTTCTTCTGGAACACCGAATGCTGACAATTCAGAAAAAATTTCAGAAATTGAATCAAAATTAGCTGATTTGACAGCTAAATTAGAAAAAGGCGAATTTGCTTCATCATCTTCAACAGCTCCAGCTTCTATTCCAGAAGAGATAAATTCTAAAATAAACAATTTTGAAAAAAATATTGCAGATTTATCATCTAAGATAAGTCTTTTAGAATCTCGTTCACAAGCAAATTCACAGGTTGTAGCTACACAGTCTTCATCTTCTGATGATTATGATGCTGAATTAATAGAATCATTTGAAAATCCAAAATTAGAGCCAGGTCTTGGTTTCAAATTAAATGATCTTTTACAGGTCATGATTAAACATCAGGCTTCTGATTTACATTTAAAAGATGGTGCTCCTCCTACAGTAAGACTTGAAGGTGAATTGATTCCAATTGGAAGTGAAATTCTATCAGATGTAAATTGTAAATACTTAGTTATGTCAGGAGTTCCCAAACATCTGAGAAGAAAAATAATAAAAGATAAAGAGCTTGATTTTGCATATTCAGTTCCAGAGGCAAGATTTAGAGTTCATGTCTTTATGCAAAAGGGAACAGTAAGTGCTTCATACAGAATGATAAAAACTGTTATTCCTTCTATTGAAACACTTCATCTTCCAACATCACTTAAAAATCTTTCAAACTTAAATTCTGGTCTTATACTTGTTACAGGTTCAGCAGGATCAGGCAAAACAGTTACATTGACTTCAATGATTGACTATATGAATACAAATAGGAAGTTACATATTGTAACCATTGAAGACCCTATCGAATATATACATACAGATAAGTTAAGTCTTGTAACACAAAGAGAAATTGGCAATGATACTATTTCATATTTAAGTGCTATAAAGTCGTCTTTGAGAGAAGACCCAAATGTCATAATGATCGGCGAATTGACAGATGCAGAAACACTCATGACAGCAATGACTGCAGCCGAAAATGGTCATCTTGTTTTGAGTAGTCTATATACTCCAAATGCAATACAGACTATAACAAGGTTAATTGACATGATCCCTGAAGAGAGAAAGAATCAGTATAGATCTATGTTGTCTTCTACTCTAAAAGCTGTAATCTCTCAAAAACTGATACCAAGAGCTGATGGTGATGGTAGAATTCCTGCTTGTGAAGTCCTTATTGTAAATCAAGCTATCTCAAAATTAATTTCAGCAGGTAAATTTGATGACATATATCCTCTCATAGTCGAAGGTAAAGGTGAGGGAATGATGACATTCTCTCAATCTCTAAATGAACTATGTGATTCTGGAATTATTTCAAAAGATGAATTATATTTACATACTGAAAATAGCGAAGAAGTTACAGTAGTTCAAGAAGGCGGAGATGTTAATAATACTCCAGCTTCTGCTATTCAAGATGATGTGATGATGAGTTGGTTATAATGGATTTTATCAAAAATAATATTGATGGTGTTTTAAATAGAATTAGAATTGCTGAGAAAAAAGCAAATGTTGAACCAAATTCAGTGAAATTGCTTGCAGTCAGTAAGACTATGCCAACAGAATATGTTAAAACAGCTATTGATTGTGGTTTAAAAGAATTTGGTGAAAATTATATACAAGAGGGAATCCAAAAAGCAGAATTATTTCAAGATTATGCAACTTGGCATTTTATAGGTCATCTTCAAAAAAATAAAGTGAAACTCGCAGTTGCTCATTTTGATGTTATTCAGACGATAGATTCGATTGAACTGGCAGAAAAAATAAGTCGTGTTGCTGTTGAACTAGGAAGAAAATTGGATGTTTTTATCGAAGTTCATTTTGGTGATGAATCAACGAAAACAGGTTTTCTTCCTGAAGATGCAGAAAAAAATGCTCAAAAAATTGCTTGCCTTGATAATATCAATTTAAAAGGGCTCATGACAATACCACCTTTGACAGAAAATCCGAATGACAATAGATGTCATTTTGAAAATCTTAGGAAAATGTCAGAAAGAATATTTGCAGGTTGTAATTTTAAACCAGTCTTATCAATGGGCATGACAGCGGATTTAGAGGTGGCAATTTCAGAGGGATCAAATATGGTCAGAGTGGGTACAGGTATTTTTGGACCTCGTAAAATCAAAAATTAACAAATAAAAAAGTGGCTATAAAATTTATAGCCACTTTTTTATTACTACTAAATATTAAAGTATTCGAGTATCTCGTCTTCTTCTATTGGCTCCATACAAAAAACCCAAGTTGAATCTGTATTCCAGAGAACACAATAATCTGTCAATACTTCATCATCTTCGAGATCATAGTCTTCTTCATCATTTTCATAAATGACATCTGCCATTTTAACAACTGTTTCTTCTGTTGGAAGATCTCCAACTTTGCCTTCTACATCTATTGTTCTAAGACCTCTTTCAATTTGTACATCATCAAAAGATTTCCAGTCATTAAAAATTTCATTTGCAGCTTCTTCAAAACTTCTTGTGTCATTTGGATCTAAATCTGAAAGAATATCATAAGTTGTCTCATCATCATCTTCAGTCTCACCTTCGCTGAATATCTCTCTGATTATAAAACTTTCTCCACTGTCAGATTTCAATCTCCAAAGGGTTACATCAATATCCTCAGATTGAAGAGTTACTCTTCCTGTTATTTTGGCTGGTCCATCTAAGAATTCTCCAGTCATTCCTATTTTAAGTAAACTGTCCAATTTTAGCAAAACACTCCTTTATTATTTCTGTTTTTTTAGTTTATTTAATTCTCCGATCATTGCTGAATATTCATCTTTTGATTCAACAAGTCTTTTTCCTGCTTTGCTTATTGCTTCGACAAATCCCATTTTTGTCATTTCATCGAAAATATCTGTATCATCTTCTGTTTTTCCAACTCTTGCAAGGGCTTTTTTAATCAAAAATTCTGCAGATTCTTTTCCTATAAATTTATGTATTATCTCATAGGATTTATTGACAAAACTTCCATCTTCAAATACATTTTCTTCTTCATCAAGAAGTTTATTTGCTCTCGCCATAAAGTCTTGTTGCATATTTTCATTTAGAGTTTCAAGTTTTGTTACTTGGTCTAAAAGTCCTTCCTTTTCGCTTTCCAACTGCTTTATTTTTTCTTCTTGTTTCTTTATCATATTTTTACTTGTTACAACTTCAAGACTATTTTTCTCTCTTTCTATATTTAGTTTCTCTAATCTTGATTTTGTATCTTCAAGTTCTAATACTTTTGATTTGAGTTCCTGTCTTGAAATCTCAAGGAATGTATTTTGCTCTCTCAATTTATTTTCAAGATCAAGTATTCTCTTTTTCTGTGCTTCTTCAACTTCTTTTGTTTTAGCAATTTTCTCTTTTTCTATTTTGTCATACTTGTCAATTTTTGATTTTAATTCTGCTATGCGATCTTCTGAATCCATAAGTTCGAATGCTAATTCACTATTTTTTTCAGCTAACATTGAACTTTTTGTCTTTAACTCTATATTTGCCTTTTCAAGTTCTTGATTTATTTTAATCAATGTAACATCTGAAAGTCTATCTTGCTTTCCACTTTTTCCTGCTTTTCCATTTGATGCATATTCAAGTGAATTTATCTTTTTTTGTAATCCTGATATCTTATCAGATACAATTTTTAAAAGATCTAAATTCAATTTTTCCATATTCTTTTGTGTTACACAATTTTCTTCATCATCTTCAGGATCTATGCGTACAAAAAATATGAAAGAATCCTCATCACTTGGTTCTGGAACAACAGAACATCTTGAAAATGCCTCAGCACCTATTGCAGATATAAGACCTTCTAAAAAAGATATTTCAAATATATCATCATTTGCCAAAGCTGTTGGAATTATTATTATAGTCAAAGAATTATCTTCTATGTCAGTTGCTTCACTCTTGCAATCGAGAAATTCAGATACATTATCAAGTATTTTTCTAAATTTATTGATCCCCTCTCCTATCCCAAATTCAGAGGAAATCAATCTTCCAATTTGGAGTCCGACTTCTGTCATATATTTTTCACAGTCGTCATGTACATAATGTTTTTTTAGAAATCCAAAAAGTTCAGTAATAAACTTTTTGAAAACCACTTTACTAAGAGTGTCTATCATTTAAACGCTCTCCTTTATATTTTTTTTAGTATATCTTAATTCTATATTTAGCAGGATCTTTTATTCCTGCCTCTTTAAACCCATTTAATCTAAGTTTGCATGATTCACATGTACCACAAGCTCCTAAATTAGGATCATAATCATAACATGTTATTGTTTCTGCATAATCAACACCTAATTTTATTCCTGTTTGTATTATCTCTTTTTTTGTCATTTTTTCAAGAGGGGAATGTATTTTTATTTTGTTTCCTGTTTTTTTGACAATGCTTGCAGATATGTTTGCCATATTTTCAAATGCTTTTATAAATTCAGGTGTGCAATCTGGATAACCACTGAAATCAACAGAATTTACACCAATGAAAATATCAAAACAATTTATTGTCTCTGCATATCCAAGGGCATAAGATAGAAATATTACATTTCGTGCTGGAACATAAGTTATAGGAATTTCTTTTCCTATGTCTTCAATTTTTTTGTCTTTAGGAACTGCTATATCTGTAGTTAATGCACTTCCTCCGAATTGACCAACTCCAGATTTTATTATTTTATGTTCTTTAAAACAAAATCTTTTAGATGTTTTTTTAGCTACTTCAAGTTCACTTTTATGTCTTTGACCATAGTCAAATGAAAGCCCATATAGTTCATAATTTTGATTTTTTGCAATAGCCGAAACTGTTGTTGAATCAAGACCACCGCTTAATAGTATTATAGCTTTTTTCATTTTTTTCCTCCGTTATTTAAAGGATCGCAAAATTTTATTAATGAATAATATATATATTTCAAATATAAATAATTTTGGAGTGTTTTTTTATGGATTACAAAATATTTACAGAACTTATAATCATTTCTGTTCTTGCAATACCTGTTGTCTTAATTTGTAGAAAATTAAAAATTCCTGTAATTGTCGGTTTTTTGTTCGCAGGAATTATTATAAATCCTTCTGCAGACTTTTTCAAGATTATGGATCAAGAAAGAATCAAACTTTTAGCAGATTTTGGTGTTATATGTCTTATGTTTACTATTGGTCTTGAATCTTCCTTTAAACAATTAAAAGAACTGCGAAAGCCTCTTTTGATAGGTGGAAGTCTGCAAGTAGGACTTACAATATTAGTTGTGGGAGCTATTTTTTACTATTTTTTTAAGCAGAGAATTCAGGTCTCTATTTTCTATGGCTGTGTTATTTCTCTGAGCAGTACTGCACTTGTTCTTTCATTTTTACAAAAAAATGGCGATATAAGTCTACCTTATGGTAGAATAAGTGTTACAATACTGATTTATCAAGCTATTGCCTCTGTGCTCATGGTTATTTTATTTCCATTATTGGGAGAAAATACAGGTGGACTATCTACATCGCAAATGCTTCTAAATTTAGGAAAAAATCTTTTGATTCTTCTTATTTTTTCTTTTGTCTGTTACAAATGGATAATTCCAAAATTACTATATCATGTAGCAAAAACTCAGAGTAGAGAACTATTTATATTGTCAGTAATGTTTATATTCTTCACATTTGTTGCAGTATGTGGTTCTTTATCCATATCACTTGCACTTGGAGCATTTATTGCTGGTCTTTTAATTGCAGAATCACCTTATAATCACAGGGCTATGGGCGGAATAATGCCTTTTAAAGATTTATTTACAAGTATTTTCTTTGTTTCTATAGGAATCATGCTCGATTTGGATTTTGCAATAGACAATTTATTAATAATAGTTGTATCTGCTCTTCTTGTACTCATTATAAAATCTATTATAGGCGGAATAGCTGTATATGTTTTAAAATATCCTCTTAGAGTTGCTTTTTTAGCTGGATTGGCGATTTGTCAAATAGGAGAATTTTCTTTTGTTTTGTTTAATATGGGGTATAAAAATCTTGGAGTTATAAATGAAAGTCAATTAAATTATCTTTTAGGAATTGCAATAATGACTATGATTTTTACTCCTTTTATACTTCAATATGCTCCTAAGATTTATGATATGTTTGCTAAAATATTTAAATTAAATGATGTTACTGAAAATTCTCAAACAGGAGAAGAACTTTCGGGACATGTCGTAATAATCGGTTTTGGAGTAGTAGGAAGAAGAGTTGCATTTGGAGCAAAAATGGCAGGTCTTAAATATTGTGTTATTGAATCAAACCCAGACACTGTAAAAAGGGAACAGGAAAAAGGAGTACCTATTTTTTATGGTGATGCAACCCAAGAATCTGTTTTAGAGTTTGCAAAAATAGAAAAAGCATCTGTTGCTGCAATAACGATTCCAGGAAATAGTAGAACAGAAGAGATGACTGAACAGATTCGCAATTTGAACAAAGATATAAATCTTCTTGTTAGGGCAAGATTTGAGTCTTCTATAAAAGATTTAATTCAGGCAGGGGCTACTTATGCAATATCTGATGAAAAAGAGACATCTTTTGAAATGCTTTCAAGAATTTTGAGACTTTCAAATGTTTCTAATCAAAATATCAGAAATATTGTTGAAGCTCAAAGTAATTCTGATTCAGATTCTTTGGTTTCTGATTCTGTTAAAACAGTAAAAAATATGAACAAGAGTATTTTGGCAAATATTGTTATCTCTAAATCTTTTAAATATATTGGAAAAACTTTACAGGACATGGACTTTAGGAAGAGATTTGATCTCAGTGTTTTGACAATAGAAAAAGAAAAGGGAAATCCAGAACCTGCAAAACCTGATGATGTAATAAAAGCAGGATATAGTCTTCTTGTTTTAGGTAAAAAAGATAAAATTTCCGATTTTGCAGATATGCAACTTGGAAAAAATGAATTTGAAGGCGACTCGGCACATGATAGAACGATTTAGAAAGCAGGGACAGAAGATGTCGATGAAATTAAAAATAGGTTGCCATTTGTCATTTTCACAGGGATATGTTGACATGGCAAATACAGCTGTTGAAATAAATGCAAATACATTTGCGTTTTTTACTCGAAATCCAAGAGGTGGAAATGCAAAAGCGATAAAACAAGATGATGTAAATTCTTTTTTGGAAATGGCTGAAAGACATGAGTTTGCCAAACTCGTTGCACATTCTCCTTATACTTTAAATGCCTGTTCTGCCGATCCTTCTATTAGGGATTTTGCAATTAGAACAATGAGCGAAGATTTAGAGAGAATGGAATATACTCCAAACAACTATTACAATTTTCATCCAGGTAGTCATGTAAAACAGGGGGCAGAAATTGGAATTGATTTCATCTGTAAAATGTTGAATACAGTTTTGAAAGAAAATCAAACAACTACAGTTTTGCTTGAAACTATGTCTGGAAAAGGTTCTGAAGTCGGCAGAACTTTTGAAGAATTGAAACAGATAATAGATAGAGTTAAGCTGAAAGAAAAATTGGGGGTCTGTTTTGATACTTGCCATGTTTGGGACGCAGGTTATGACATTGTAAATAATTTAGATGGTGTCTTAGAAGAATTTGACAAGATTATAGGAATAGAAAAACTAAAAGCTGTCCATTTGAATGACAGTAAAAATTCATGTTCTGCTCATAAAGACAGGCATGAATTAATTGGAATGGGATATATTGGAAATGATGCTATAATTCGAATCATAAATCATCCAAAATTGCGAGATCTTCCATTTATTTTAGAAACCCCAAACAACCTTGACGGCTATGCAAAAGAAATCAAATTTTTAAGAAACAACTATAATGAGTAAATGAAAAAGTTCCAGTTGAGAAAATGATTTCAACTGGAACTTTTTGTTTATGGGTTAAAAATTAAAACATAGATTGCCAATATTACTATTTAGTCTATCTTTAGCTATTTGGAAATAATTTTGATTATTTTCAAATCCAATATATTTACGATTTAATTCTTTACAGGCCAATAATGTTGAACCACTTCCTGCAAATGGGTCTAAGATTGTTTGATTTTCAATACTGACTAATTCTACTAAATATTTCATAAGTTTTAATGGCTTTTGTGTTGGGTGTAATCCAATGTCATTTTTATCACTTTCAAAACATATATAATTGCTTGCAGTTTGTTTATATTTGAATATAATATTTTCGTTATATGCTCCTAAGTCATTTTTTATAACATTGTCTGCAATAGTTCCACCTATTTTATATGGTTTCATAAACCATAATATAGGTTCAAACAGAGGTCTAAGATTACCTATTTTCCAACCTTGCCATTTTTCGGCATTTATAAAATCATTTCTTCTTTCATAAACTTTACTTAGATGTTGAGCTCGATGTGCCGCTTTTTCTTTATTCCATGCTATCATATCTTTAAATATAAAACCGCTATCTTCAAAGGCACAAATTGCTCTGTGGGCTAATCTTCTTCCTGCAAATATAATTATAGATGATCCTGATTTAGTTATTTTAAATAGTTTATCTGTCCACGATTTACACCAATTATAATATTCAGTAGGAATATTTTTATCGGCTTCAGACCAACCATTTAAAGGTTTTCCTCTACTTTTAAAAATTTTTCCTGCTTTATTTTGTGCTGGGCTTGAACCAAGTAATGCAGAATTATTATTATTGTGCAGAATATCCCACTCATCATAACTGATCCCATAAGGAATATCACTTATGACATTGTCAATAGAATTTTCCTCTAATTTATCAAGTAGTTCTATGCAATCTCCAAAATAAATATTATTTAAATCCATTATTTTTCTAAATCGTTTATATATTTTTGTATTGTTTTAATTTTTTCTTTTAGTTTCAGAGACTTTATTAGCTCATCTATAGCTTCTTTTTTGCTATATTTTTTAATTTTTTCAATTTTTTCTTGCCAATAATCAATCTCTTTATTTCCACGCTTTATTGTTTTTTCTTTGAATTTTTTAAATGATTCTTCTAATTTATCTATAGATAAATTTATATTTTTAATCAAGAAAATATTTTGTTCTTTTAAGAAGCATTTGTCTGATTCTTTAAATGTAACATTTTCAGCATGTTCAAAACTAAAATTCCAAATTTTAGATAGGTTGTTATCAAAATCTTCTTTAATATTATTTTCTATCAAAAAACTAAAATGTTCCCAAGAAAATAAGGCAACATTATATTCCAAAGCTTGTTTATATATTGCACTTTTTTTCTTTGGATATTGAAAATAAGGACAACATAAAATAGCAAAGTCATTTTCATCTTTCCAAGCATTTAATGATTCAACTTTGAAATCTTTTTGATTTTTTGCAGTTCTGCTTAATCTAAATGATTTAGAATCAGCTACAAGTGTATAATTATGAAAAATACTTTCTGCAAAAACATCAGCAGTATTTCCTCTTGTTGTATAAATAGATGATTTTAAACCAATTTCTTGAAAACATCTTGCTAAGACAATTTCTGCAACTTTTGTAAAAAGTTTTTCTGCTTTTGAATCATGTTCAATTTCTTCAGGTATAATTCCAATTTTTGTTATTAGTGGCACAAAATCATCTTTAGATAAATCAAATATTATATCTTTTAATTCATCACTTGCTTTTTTGAAATCTTTTTCTTTGTCATATTTTTCAACATAGCTGAAAACTAAATCTTTTAAATCTTTTAGTTTAAAATTTGTACTCATTTCTTTCTATATCTTTATCAAGTTTTTTAGCTCTTCTGTCAGATATACTTTTCCGTCTGTCATATTCAAAATTGAATCAATACCACCTAATTTTGTTATTTTTTCTTCAGTGATTCTTTCGATTTCACTTTTTATGAGATCATAAATATCTCTTCTTTTTCTATTAAGTCTTCTTTCATCGAGGATTTTTTCTTGTTTGAAATAATCAACTCTCTTTTTTATTTCTGAATAGATATTTGCAAAATCATCATCTCTTGTGCTACAACATTTTATTACTGGAATTGATGTGTCCGTGTAATTTAATTTTAAAGTTTGCTTTAATTCAAGTTCGAGTTTATCTGCCCCAGCCAAATCACTTTTATTGACTATGAAAATATCGGCAATTTCAAGAATCCCTGCTTTTAATGCCTGTATGTCATCTCCAAATCCTGGTGCCAATATTACAGCTGTCATATCTGCTGTTTTTGAAATTTCTGTTTCAGATTGTCCAACTCCGACAGTTTCAACAATTATTACATCCATTCCAAAAGCGTCCATAAGTGATACTATTCTCGATGTCTTTAGTGAAAGACCTCCCAAAGCTCCTCGTGATCCAAGGCTTCTCATAAATACATTTTCATCTTTTGTGTGAACTCTCATTCTTATTCTGTCGCCTAAAACAGCTCCACCTGTAAATGGACTTGAAGGATCGACAGCGATTATTCCTATTTTTAAGTTTTGTTTTCTGAGTTCTGTAACAAAAGATGAAGTAAATGTACTTTTTCCTGCTCCAGGTGGTCCTGTTATTCCAAGTATAAAGGCATGCCCAGTTTTTTCTTCTATTTGGGATATTATCTCTTCAGCACCATATAGGCTGTTCTCAACAATAGTTATTCCTCTTGCAAGAACAGCCCTATCACCTGACAATATCCCATTTATTATAAATTCAGGATTATTCTTCATCACATTTTACATTTTCTTTTATGAAATTGATAAGTTCTTCAGTTTTTGAACCAGGTGTAAATATTGCTTTTACTCCTTTTTCTTTCAAAAATGGAATGTCGCTTTCAGGAATAACTCCACCACCTACAACAAGTCTATCACCAAGACCTTTTTCTTTTAGGAGTTCTACTACTTTTGGAAATAGTGTATTGTGAGCTCCTGATAAAAGGCTCATAGCTATTACATCTGCATCTTCTTCCTGTGCAATTATAGCTATGTCTTCAGGTGTCTGTCTTATGCCTGTATATATTACTTCAAATCCTGCATCTCTCAATGCTCTTGCAATTACTTTTGCACCTCTGTCATGACCATCAAGTCCAGGCTTTGCAACGATTACTTTTATTTTTTTCATAATTATCTGCTACTCAAAATGTGATTAAATATACTCACATCGAGAAATTGAAATCCTCACGGATATTTCTTACTGCTTCTTTCTTTTTTTT
>JBGUKW010000107.1:0-6435 GCA_045114665.1 Candidatus Xenobia bacterium
AGTAAAATTTATAAAAAATCAAGAGGAGGAGAGAACAATGTATGTGCAATATGGATTGAAAATAAGAGATGAAAGAAAAGAAGCAAAAGAAGAAGGAAGAGCTGAAGGAAGAGTTGAAGCTACAATAGAAAATTTAAAATCAATTATGGAAACCTTTCATGTTTCCCTTGAACAAGCATTAGCTGGATTAAAAATTCCAAAAGAAAAATACGGGTTCTATATAAGCCAAATCAATTAAAATTTCAATCCTCTTTCATTTATGCAAATAGCAACAAACAAATAGGGCGTGTTGGTAAACTCTATTTTTAAAAATTTACTTTATTTAAATCAGCTTTCGCAACTTTTTGGGTATAAGATGTTCACTGAGTTATTTTTACCCCTAAGTTATGGGCAATTTGCTAAAAACAACCATTTTTTTTCTAAGTACAATTTTAAAGAAACTACTATAGAAAATAACAATTCATTCACTATCTTATACCGCACAAAAGTTGCTTATTGGTAGTTTACCAACACACCCTAATAACAGCAGTATTTGTTGCAAATGATGAAAAAAGGCAAATAATTTTATAAATTAAATTTAGAAAAAGAGCTACGGAATTTTTCTTCTGTAGCTCTTACCTTATTTATAAGTTTAAAATTTTACTTTTTTCCTTATAAATTTTTTGTAAAATTTTTATAAACTCTTTCAATGATTCCCTTTTATCATAAGTATGTACACATAAATAGCAATCAAATTTTTCTTCACATTCAAAAGGAATCCAAGCAAATTGTTCTGCATAATCCTGAAAAAATCCAGGTGTCAAACAAATTCCTCTATCTGATGCAATATTAATCAAAGTTGTATCGTGGTTTTCACTGTTGAAATAATCAATATCAATAGAAGTTATAATTTCTTGTTGCAATTTTCTAAGTTGTGGAGGCGATCCTCCACCAACCATCAAAATTCTTCCTCTTAAATCTTTAATTTTAGCTGTTTTATTTTTTGCCAAAGGGTCATCTTTTTTGCATATTAAATAAATTTTACTCGTATATAACGGAAAAAGTTTTGTATCTGGAACATGTTTCATCTCATTGTCAAATGTGAAAAAGATATCCTGATTTCCCTTTAAAAACTCTTCAGGGTGATAAAAATCATTGAAAATAGGGGTAATCAAAATATTTGGATATTTTTCTTTAAATTTTTTTATAGCTTCTGGCAAAAAATATATACAAGAACGAGTTGGAAGTCCAATAATTATATTATCTGAATATTTTTTGCTAAAATTTTGTGCCTGTTCAATAGCTTTTTTTAATTGCTCTCTGACAGTTCGTAAAGTTGTACAAAATTGCCTTCCTGCGGGTGTTAATATAGCTCCTTTTCCAGATCTTTCAAATAGCTTGAAACCAAGTTCATTTTCTACCTCCTTAATTTGATATGTCAAAGTTGACTGTGCTATGAAAAGATTTTCAGAAGCCCTATTAAAATTCTGCGTTTGAGCAAGTTCTAAAATATAATCAATTTGTTTTGTATTCATAAAATATATTATATATCAATCGAAAAATTAAATCAATAATTAAATATTTCAATTTGACTTTTAGTTTAATATAATTTAAAATGAAGTTACAAAAAATAAAAGGAGCTTTGAAAAATGCAATATGTAAAATTGGGAAATACAGGTGTAGATGTTTCAAGAATTTGTTTAGGTTGTATGAGTTTTGGAAAACCAGGAAGCGAAAATGGAGTTTTTCCTTGGGCAAGAGATTTTGAAGAAGCAAAGCCAATATTTAAAAAAGCAATAGATTTGGGTATAAATTATTTTGACACAGCAAATGTATATCAGTTAGGTACTTCAGAAGAAATCACAGGGAGACTTATAAAAGAGTACAACCTCAATAGAGATGAAATCGTTGTTGCAACAAAAGTTCATTTTGTAATGCGTGAAGGTCGTCCAAATGGTGGTGGTTCTTCAAGAAAAAATATTATGGCAGAAATAGACCATTCTTTAAAAAGATTAGGACTTGACTATGTCGATTTATATCAAATTCACAGATTAGATCATGAAACTCCAATGGAAGAAATTATGGAAGCTCTTCACGATGTCGTAAAAAGTGGAAAAGCAAGATATATTGGTGCAAGTACAATGTTTGCTTGGGAATTTGAAAGACTGAATCAAATAGCAGAAAAGCATAATTGGACAAAATTTGTCTCTATGCAAAATCAATATAATTTGATTTATCGTGAAGAAGAAAGAGAAATGATGCCACTTTGCCAAGATAGAAAAATTGCAGTTGTTCCTTGGAGTCCACTTGCAGGTGGAAGATGTGCTCACCCTTGGGGAACTGTAACAGAAAGAAATAAAGTTGATGCTGTTTCTCCAATGGTTTGGGGAGCAACTGATCATCAAGACAAAATAGTTGTTGATAATTTAGAAAAGATAGCAAAAGAACTTGGTTTTTCAATGGCTCAGGTATCGTTGGCTTGGATGTTGTCAAAGCCTTATGTTACATCTCCTATTGTCGGAACAACTTCTCCAAAACATGTTGAAGAAGCAGTTTCTGCTCTTGATATTAAATTAAGTGAAGATACAATAAAAGCTCTTGAGGCTCCTTATGTTCCACATATAAAAACAGGTGCATTTTAAATTTTGACGATTGAAAATTAGATTTCACGCTCTAAAATAGAAAAAATATTTTGGAGCGTGAAATAATATTATTATAATAAAAGAATATCTTGACTTAGAGTAACTATAATCAACTATAATTATTTCGTAGTTTATTTTTTGAGGTGTGAAAATGGGAAATTTGATTATTTACTATTCAAGAAAGGGTGAAAATTATTTTAGTGGCTCTATAAAAAAGTTAACAAAGGGCAACACTGAAATAGTTGCAGAGTTTATTCAAAAAGCTGTCGGTGGAGATATTTTTGAAGTTGAAACAGTAAAAACTTATTCAGAAGATTATTACAAATGCACAGAAGAAGCAAAAGTTGAGTTAAGAGAAAAAGCTCGTCCTGAGTTGAAAAAATATTTGACAGATATTTCTAAATATGACAATATTTTTGTTTGTGGTCCTTGTTGGTGGGGAACATTTCCAATGGCAGTTTTTTCACAGCTTGAAAAACTTGATTGGAGAGGCAAAAAAGTTATTGGTTTGATGACACATGAAGGAAGTGGATTGGGAGCTTCTGAAAGAGATTTGAAGAAAATTTGTATTGGTGCAAATTTTGGAAAATGCCTTGCAATATATGGAGGTAGTGCTTCTAATTCAGAATCAGAAGTTTCAGCTTGGGCAAAAGAGCAAGTAAAATAAGGAGAAAATATGGACAAAGAAAAATTTGATAGAGATAATATTTTTGGACTCGGTCTTCCAAATGTCGATTATGCAAAATATTTTATTGGAAATTCTTATCTAAATCCATTGGTCGATCCTAAAACATCGCCATTATTTTTAGCAAATGTAACTTTTGAACCAGGTTGTAGAAATAATTGGCATATTCATCATGCAAAAAAAGCTGGTGGTCAAATTCTTATTTGTATAGCTGGAAGTGGTTGGTATGTTGAAGAAGGAAAAGAGCCTGTTAGCTTAACTGCTGGAAAAGTTATTGTCATTCCTGCAAATGTAAAGCATTGGCATGGAGCAAAAAAAGATAGTTGGTTTTCACATATCGCAATAGAAGTTCAAGGAGAAGAGACTTCAACTGAATGGTGTGAGCCTGTATCTGATGAAGAATACAACAAACTTTAGAAGGAAGTTTTAAAAATGAAATTTTTTAAATTGAACAATGGTTTTGAAATGCCAATGGCAGGGATTGGAGTTTTCACTTTTACTCCTAAAGAAGCACAAATTGCTATTGAAAACGCTTTGAAAGATGGGGTAAGACTTATTGATACAGCAAATGCCTACCAAAACGAAAAAGCGACAGGAAGAGCAATAAAAAACAGTTGTATTGATAGAAAAGAAATTTTTCTTGTTACAAAACTTTGGCCTTCTGTTTATGAAAGTGAAACAGCTGTAGATGATACATTAAAAAGACTTGATACAGATTATATTGACCTTCTTTTTTTACATCAGCCAACAGATAATTGGAAATCAGGATATAGAAACATTGAAAAAGCAGTTAAAGAAGGTAAAGTAAGGTCTATAGGTCTTTCAAATTTTGATGTTCTATCAAATGAACTTTATGTTGAAGCTATTAATTTTGCAGAAATAAAGCCTCAAATTGTTCAAGTTGAAGCACATCCTTATTTTCCACAGTCTGAACTAAAAAAGATATTGGCTGAAACATCAATGGGACTTATGGCTTGGTATCCTTTAGGACATGGTGATAAGAGTTTGATTGAAGAACAAATTTTTACTGATTTAGCTAAGAAATATGGCAAAACAAATGCTCAAATTATTTTGAGATGGCATATTCAATCTGGTAATGTTGTTATTCCAGGGTCTCGTAATCCAAAGCATATTAAAGAAAATTTTGATATATTTGATTTTGAATTGACTTCAGAAGAAATGGCAGAAATTGCAAAGATCAATAAAAATGTTAGATATTACAATGGAACTCCTGAAATGATAGCTTCTTATAAACAATGGGCTCCTGATTTTGATGCACAAGAATAATTTTTAGTTATTATTGAACAATGCACAACTATAAGCAGTTTGTAAATATCGTGTTTACAGACTGCTTTTTATTTGCTATAATTTCACTTGAAAATTAATTGGAGGAAATATATAAATGAATGACAAGGATAGGAAGGTGCCGAGACGAATCGCCCAGACTATAATTAATTCTTTAAAGGGCGGTGTTGTGCCACGCATTGGACTTCCTTATATAACAGTTGGAAGAAAAAATGAGATTGAAGCACTTTTGCATGATGTAGATATTATTGCGGAAGGAGGAGCATCTTTCCGTTTTATTGTTGGTCGTTATGGTTCTGGTAAAAGTTTTCTTTTGCAAACGATACGCAATTATGTAATGGATCGTGGTTTCATAGTTGCAGATGCAGATCTTTCACCTGAAAGAAGATTGCAAGGCACTAATGGTCAAGGACTTGCAACTTATAGAGAGCTTATAGGCAATTTATCAACAAAGACAAAACCAGAAGGCGGTGCGTTGAATTTGATCCTTGACCGCTGGATTAGTAGTTTACAGAGCGAAGCAATTATAGAAAGTGGATTTGCATTAGGAGACCCTAATTTAACAGCTTTGATTGATAAGAAGATTTATGCTGTTACATCTTCTGTAAGTGAATTAGTACATGGTTTTGAGTTTGCAAATTTACTTTCAAAATATTATCATGCTTATGTAGATGGCGATGATGAAACAAAATTTAAGGTTATTCGTTGGTTTCGTGCTGAATACACATTAAAGCGAGAAGCTAAAGAAGCATTGGGAATTAATATAGTAATAACAGATGACAACTGGTATGAATATCTCAAACTTTTTGCTACTTTCTTCCGTTTAGCTGGATATTCTGGCTTGATGATAATGATCGATGAATTGGTTAATATTTATAAGATTCCTAATTCAATCACACGCCAATATAACTATGAAAAAATATTGACTATTTACAATGATACTTTGCAGGGAAAGGCTAAATATTTTGGTGTAATAATGGGAGCTACTCCTCAGGCTATTGAGGACAAAAGGCGTGGTGTTTACAGCTATGAGGCATTGCGTTCTCGTCTTGCAGAAGGCAAATTTTCAAGAGAAGGAGCGAGAGATTTGCTTGCTCCTGTTATTCGTCTTGATCCACTTACAGCAGAGGAAATGCTTATTTTGTGTGAAAAACTCGCAAATATTCATGCCGATCTCTATGGATATAAAAGAAAAGTTACTATGGACGATTTGGTAGGCTTTATAAAAATTGAATATGAGCGTGTAGGTGCAGATATTAATATCACTCCAAGAGAAGTTATAAGAGATTTTATTGAATTACTCGATTTGCTTTATCAAAATCCGTCAATGAGTATCAATGAAATGCTAAATTCTGATGAATTTTCCTATACTAAATCAGAGGCTGTATCTGATGAAAGACAAGAAAATTACGCAGAATTTACAATATAGCTATTGATGATGAAAAAAGACAAGTGATTTTGTAGAGCAGTGTATAACTTAACTCGTTGTGCTAGTTAAATTTAAAAAATAAGTAAATAAAAAGTTGCTATAAACTATCCAATATTTGCCTGTATACTGACATTTTGTCATTGCGAGGCGTAGCCGTGGCAATCTAAGCCTGTAAATTATTGTTTACTTAAATATTAAGTCGATCGCCTCTATTTATAGAATTTCTGCCAGATTTGTTTAATAAATTACTAAATTTAAATTAAGTGGTTGAGATTGCCACGGTCGCACAGCTCCCTCGCAATTACACTGCCTCTATTTAGTGCTTGTTTTGGGTGAATTTTACAGCACTGTTTTTAATAATTCGATTGAATTTTCTTCATTTGGATCATTTGTTC
>JBGUKW010000108.1:0-30911 GCA_045114665.1 Candidatus Xenobia bacterium
CTTTTTATAATTTAAGAATTTTTCGCCTTTATCATATCGTTCTTTATTATGAGCAAGATAGAAATTATATACAAATCTACAAGTGCCTATAGTTTTATTGATTTTATCTTTTTGTTCTTCACTTGGATTAATTTCTGTTTTGAAGGCTTTTAGCAATTTCTTTATCCTCTGTATAATCTATATGAGTATATTTTAACACTTTTTAATATATTTATCTATATTTTTAAGAGCTTAAGTTTTTCTCCTCATCATTATTTTTTATAAGCCCTGTATATATGAGAAATAGAATTTATTGAATATTCATTCAACTGTGGCTCACAATCAAGATAATACTCTTTTAATGTCAAAACAGCAATTTCCCATTTTTCAAGCAATTTTTTTACAGAATTAAAGCCAAATGAAAGGTATTCAGAATAGGCTCTTGAATCATCAAATACAAGTATAGCTTTTCTTATCCAGTCTCTGTGATAACATGCTCTCAATCTATCATGAGGTATTTTTCTGTAAAATGTTTCAATTTCAAGGATACATTTTAACAAACTGTCATTATTACCACTATATTTAACAGAAGATACTACAAGACTTTTTGGATACTTTTTTAAATTCCCGTATATCCAAGAAATATATTGACAGAAAGGATCCTCAGACTCCAAAAACTTTTTGTCATTTGTATTCAAAAAATCAGGAACATGAAAACCTTTTGAAGAAAAAATTACATCTATTTTCCCATCTAAATTTTCTTTTCCATTGTTATTTACAGGAACTGAAAAATCACAAACTTCACATAATTCACCAAAAATATCAGCTGTAGCATTAATTTCAAAAAGACGACCTGCAATTTTTTCTTCAGAACCAATAAATTTGCCATTAGTATAAGAAGCATAATCAACTTTTTCTGTTTTTAAATGCAGGGGAGTTTCCAATTTAATTTCAGAATTTTTATCAATAGGATTTAAAGCAAAATTTATCTTTCCATTGTCAATCAATTCAGCAACAATATCTGAAAAATCACGGTCTGTGTCTTTTGTTTTACCATCAAAATTTACAAAAGGCTCTTGAAATAGATATTTATATTTTGCTTCATTTCTATTTTTAGTCAATTTTAGAAACTCATTTTGTGAATATTCACTTTTTTCCAGTTTATCTTCTGTTTCTTGTTTTTTCTTAAATAAAAAAGAGAACATTTTTCTTTTCCTAATTAACTTGTTTTATTTTATACAAAATCATTTCATTTATTTTATTTGATAAAAAATTTGCCTGTTCCTCATTAAGTCCTGAAATAATATCATAAAATTTATAATTTGAATCTTTTGTATCTCCTAAAAACTTCTTTTCAATAACAGTAATATTATTAGATGTAATTTCTATGATGGAGTGCCTTTGATATTGAACATTATAATAAACAAGAAAAAATACAATAGGTAAAATTAAAATATCAATACCACTACTTGTCGAATTATTATTTGTTGATAAACTCATTTTACAAAAATAATTTCTCCAAAATATTTTGGTTGATGAAAATTAATTTTATATACAGGATTCCAAGCCAAATAAAGTTCTTTTTCATCTCTTGTTAAAATTCTATAAAAATTGCCATGCCAGATATCTCCAACATTAGGAGATTTACCTGTAAAAGCTGTCCAAGGAATAAAAGAAAAACCTTCCCAATAATTGTCATGAACTTTTGAAGTATATTCAAGATTTGAAACCCAATCAAAATCAGTTTTTCTATTTTTTCCTTCAATATTTTCAATATCAATATCCAAAAATCGTCCATCTGGAGCAAACTCAAATTCTCTGTAAAATTCAAGTTCAGCATGTGAAATAAATATTTCACAAACTTCACTTATAGCCCAAAGTTTAAAAGTCTTTCCATTTTGTGAAATTTCAGTTTCTTTTGGACAATACTTAATTTGTCCGTTGTGAAAAGATACAAAATAAGCATAAAATCCCCTTTCATTCCAAAATAAATTATAAAAAGTAGCCATGTCTTTTGGAATTGAATTTGCATTGTATTCAACAAGTTCTATTGGAAACTTTTCAGTTTTTAGAGCATCCTTATATGGCTCTTTTGAATATTTAACTTCAATTCTCATAAAAATTTTTACTTTTCCCCTCTAAAGTGTCCAAACTAAAAATACTAAAATGACCTTTTTTTGAAAAAATGATATGATCTAAAACTTTTATCCCTATTATATCACCTGTTGTTTTTATTTTTTCAGTTACTGCAATATCCTCTATACTCGGTTCTAAAGAACCTGAAGGATGATTATGTCCTGCAATAATAAAACATGCTCTGTCAGCTATAGCCTCTGAAAATATTTCTCTTGGATGAATCTGTGTCTTATTTGCAAGCCCAATAGTTATGACATGCTTTTTTATCAACTCATTTGCACCATTTAAAGTCAATACAATAAAATATTCTTTATTCATATCAGCATATTCCAAAAAATATGGAACTGCATCAGATGTACATCTTATCTTTCTATTTGTGTAGGCCTTTCTTCTTCTTATCATTTCTGAAAAACACATATAGACAGCAAGTTTCTTATCTCTAGAAAAATTCAAATCAAAAGTTTGGAAATCATCAATATCGACAGAAGCCATAAGTCTATTATATGTATCACCTTTTTCAAGTGATGTTGCAACCAAAAGTTCAGACTGAGTTAACGACTTTATACCATATTTTTTTATTTTTTCAAAAATCTTGATATTCATAATAGACACCTATTCCTTATTTTTTTCTTAGATATATTTTAAAACATAAAAAAGAACAAAAATAAGAAATAGATGTTAAAATTTTTCAATTTTTGTTAAATTTTTATTAATATATAATTTCAAATTTCTACAACAAAATAAACTTGTTTAGAAGTGTGAAAGCAATAAGCTAATATTTCTTCAATTCTTCCAACAATTTTTCATGTATGTTGTCAAAACCACCATTCGACATGATCAATATTACATCGCCTGAAGAAGCATTTTCAGCAATATATTTCACTATCTCATCTGCATTTGGGATACACTTTGAATTTTTGCCTCTTTCTACAAGATCTTTTGAAAGTTTCTCACTGCTGAATCTTTCTGTTTCATCAATCTGTTCTTTATTAAAAACATCGGCAATTACAATTAAATCTGCAGAATCAAATGAAGAAACATAGTCTTTTTGGAAAAATGCCCTTCTGCTTGAATTTGTGCGAGGCTCAAAAATAGCCCAAACTCTATTATTTGGATATTTTGATTTAATTGCATCAACAGTTGCTTTTACTTTTGTTGGGTGATGTGCAAAATCGTCAAGTACAGTTATTCCATTTACAATTCCTCTTACTTCTTGGCGACGTTTCACACCTGTATATTCTTTCAAAGCATCTGCACACTCTTGAGGAGTAATTCCCTTATGGTAGAGTAGAGCCGAAGCAGCAACAGAATTTAAAATATTGTGTTTTCCAGGTACTTTTAAAACAACTTCACATAGTTTTTTGCCCTTATAAGTAAGATCATAAGAACTCTCAACACCTAATTTTATATTTTCAGCAGTCCAATCTGCACCTTCAGAAAAACCATAAGTTTCAACATTACATGAAGCCTCTGGAAGAATCTCATTGACATGGACAAAATCTTTGCATGCAATCAAATATCCGTCTTTTGGTATCAATTTTAAAAATTTTGAAAAAGCACTTTTTATGTGGTCGATGTCTTTATAAATATCGCCATGGTCAAATTCAACACTTGTCAAAATTGCACTCGTTGGAGCATAGTGCATGAATTTTGGTCCTTTATCGAAGAAGGCTGTATCATATTCATCACCTTCAACAACAAAATATTCACCTTTTCCAAGTTTGCAGTTACTATCGAAATTATTTAAAACACCGCCAATTAAAAAACTTGGGTCTTTTTGGGCATGTTCAAGGATCCATGCTGTCATTGAACAAGTTGTAGTCTTTCCATGTGTGCCTGCAACAACAAGGGATTTTCTGTCTTTTAAGAAAAATTCACCTAATGCCTGTGGAAAAGACATATATGGAATTCCGCTGTCTAAAACAGCAATAGCTTCTGGATTTGTTCTTCTAACAGCATTGCCTACAATAACTAAATCTGGCTTATCTGCTATATTTTCAGCTGAAAATGGAGACATCAATTTTATTCCCAATTCCATAAGTTTTGTACTCATTGGAGGATATACATTTTGATCAGAGCCAGTAACTTTATAACCAGACTGTACGAGAAGCCCTGCAAAAGCTCCCATGCCAGTTCCACAAATAGCAATCATGTGTATGTGTTTCATTTTTTTAAGTCCTTCTTTTTAACATTTTTTATAATATTAATGACAAATTGAAGCTGTGAAACACTCTAAATAAATAACTTTTGTGCGATGCAGTTCCAGTATTTTTTATCGTAGTAGTATCTAAAAAGAAGCTCTACTTAAAATATTCTCTATTTTAAATAAAATTAAAAAGAGAAAAATGTTCCCAAATTAAGCTCCTTTCTTAAAAAGGAGAAAAAAAATTGGTGAACATATTGCACCCAAAAAGTTGTGAAAACAGATAACAAACTATTTTATTTTTTCACAGCCTCATTTTGCAAATCAATATATAACCATCAAAATTTAAATTTGAAATAATACTTATAATATTATGTTAATGACAAATGACAAAAAATTAAGAACTCGTAAAAATTGCGAGTTCTTAATCTTAACAATTATTATAATAAATTACTTATTTTCAAAAATTCTTATTGTATCTTCAATTGTTTTTTGAAGTGCAGGAAGTTTCTTACCGCCAGCTCTTGTTTTTTCCAATACGAGTCTTTTCATAAGTTCATCTGAAGGTTTGCAAACCTTTCCAATAGTCCAAGCACAAGCACGCTTTACTTCTGGATCATTGTCATTTTCAAAAAGTTGTACTATATCATTTGCACAAACAGTATCTCCCATTTGTCCAAGACCTAAAGCAGCACCTGCTCTGACTTTAGAACTCTTATCTTTTAGACATTCTCTAAGTGTAGGAGCACATTCTTTTCCCATCAATGCCAAAGCGTTTATAGCACCTGTTCTCTGCATTTCATCATCTGATTTTAATGTTTCAAGTAAAAGAGGTTTTACTGATTCGCCATATTTAGAGAGTGATACAGAAGCCTCAGCAGTTACAGTGTCTTTATCATCTGCCATCAAATCGACAAGAAATTTAGCAACATTTTCTTCATAAGGCATAAATCCCAAAGATTTCGCTATATTTTTTCTAACTTTTTCATTTGGATTTTCTTTTTCTTTCTTCAAATTTTCAAGAACAGATGAACCAACTTTGCCCATAGCCTCTGCTGCTGTGAGTTGAATTTTTTCATCATTATCCGAAAAACCATCAAAAATTGCAGGGAATGCCTTTTGAGATTTAGTCTCTCCAAGTCCCCAAATAGAAATTTCTCTCAATTCAGGTCTTTTTGAATATTCAGAAAGAAGATCGACATTTGTGTCACCCATTCCTGCAAGAGCTCTTATACAATGCTTTTGAACACGAGTTTCAGAGGCTTCAAGTTTATCAACAATTTGTGGAACAGCTGATGGACCAATTTTTGAAAGTGCTGCAGAAGCTGAAAGCCCAACGCTATCTGTCCTATCCCCAAGAGCTTTTACAAGGTAAGGAATAGCTTTGTCATTTTTTGTATCTCCCAAAGAAGTAGCAGCATTAGCTCTTACAGAAGGATTTAAATCACTCAATCCAGGAACTATGATAGAAATAGCATCTTCTTTTCCAGAATTTCCTAAATTCTGTGCTGCACCTGCTCTAACTCTTGAATCTGGGTCTTTTAATCCAGTTGCAACCATTGAAGATGGAGCACTATAATTCATGCTCTTCATGGCTATAGCTGCAGCTGCTCTGACATCTGGATTAGAATCAGAGAGAAGAGTTGAAAGTCTAGGACCTGCAAGCTCATATTTTACTATAGCAAGTGAATTTATAGCACTTTTTCTAACATTTACATCTGAATCATAGGTGGCTCTAATCAAAGTTTCTCCTGTTGCAACACTTTTGTAATTTCCAAGTGCATTTACAGCAGCTTGTCTAACTTCTGGTCTTGAATCTCTTGCGAGCGAATTTAAAACATTTTCACTTGTCGGAGATTTGAATTGACCAAGAGCCCAACATACAGCTGTTCTAACTCCAGAATCTGAATCGTAAGCCAATCTTTCAATATTGGAAACAACGCTTCTATCATTTGAAGAACCTAAAATCATTACTGCATTTTGACGAACAGATCCACTTCTATTTGATAAATCATTTATAGCTGATTTTACATCTACATTTTGAGCAAATGCGGCTGTAGTCATGACACCTGCAACAATAAGAGCTGCAGTTAAATTTTTCAACATAAAAAAATCCTCCGACATTTTCTTTAATTTCAACTTTTTATATTCTATCTAATTATTAAATAACCCTGTTTGATAAAAAATTATAAGTATTTTTCAATATTGAACAATTTTCTAAAACAATAGACAAATTTTTTAATCCTGGTTCTATGTAATTTAAAAATTGCGATTTATGTTTATTTAGCCCTAAATTGGCATAAGCTCCAAGGGCTTGCATCAATCTTGAAGCAGAATTTAAAGAGAACATATTCATCAAATATGAATATGTTTCACCTGTTTTATCTGACAATTTTTCCAAAAATATATTTTCAAGAGAATGTTTAGTTCCAATACTCAATTTAACATAGGGGTCTCTTATAAGAGAAGCCAAATCATAAAATCTATTTCCCAATCTTGCCCCTTGAAAATCTATAAAATATATTTCACCATCTTTAACAAAAATATTCTGTGATTGAAAATCCCTATGCATTGGAACTCTTGGCAATTTTGAAAGAATTTTTGCCAAATTCAAAAATTCCTCTTTTACTTCATCTGGAATATCTTCTATTTTTGAATATTGATTTAAAAAAAATTGTGAAAAATATGAAGTTTCCCACAAAAGAGCCTCATAATCAAATTGTCTTTCAGAAAGTTCAAGACAATCTTTAAAATCCATTTCTTGAAAATCAAACAATTTCTCAATAACTTTTGAATAAATTGCAAGATTTTCACCATCTGAATGGCATTTCGTATAATCACAAAGAGATTCTGTCCCTGCATCAAACATAACTGCTATTCCTTCTTCTGGAATAGTAAAATAAAATTCTGGAACAGAAATGCCATGCTCCCTAAAATAACGAGCAAAAGCACAATAATAACGATATTCTTCAAAATCTGAAGAAATTGATAAAATGCAAGATTTATTCAAATTTGAAACTCTATAAAATTTTCTATCTGATCCCCCCTTGCATATCTCATCAAAATCAAATTTTTTTCCTTCAAAAAAATCATTTAAAAATTCATTCAACTTTTCAGAGCCTATCATCATTTTACACCTTTTCTTAAATCAAATTTTCTACATGCTTCAAGTGCTTCATGAGTTCCTATATCATTCCAATAAATATTTTCAAATAAAACACCAAAAATATTCTTTTTTTCTTTCAATTTATCAATCATATAATCAATGACAGAATATTTCCCCTTTGGCATTTCTTTTATAAAATTTGCTGGATAAACAGCTATTCCAGAAAAAGTACAATTTATAAATTTTAAATCATCAATACCTAAAGAATTTCTAAAATCAACAATTTTTTCTGATTCAGAACAAAATTTTACATTTCCAACAGGTCCATTGGGAATCAATGCCAATGTTGGAGCATTTTTCTCTAAAGCCTTATTCAATAAAAATTTGATATCTATATCTGAATAAATATCTCCATTATGTACAATCAAAAAATCATCTTCATCTAACCAGTCAGAAAAAGAAGCAAGTGTTCCTCCTGTATCAAGAAGTTCATCCTCATAAGAAAAAACAATTTTTTCAGATGAAGATGAAAAATGTTCTCTTATCTTTTCTGGAAGATGATGCAGATTAAAGGCAAATTCGTCAATACCTATATTTTTCAATTTTTCAACAATAATGTCAATAATTGGCTTTCCATTTATGTCCACAAGTGGTTTAGGAATTATATCTGTAAGAGGTCTAAGTCTTTTTCCCAGCCCTGCAGATAAAATAAGTGCTTTCATTTTTATAAATCCTGTCCTTTATTTATTTTGACATATATAAATAATTTTATTTTCAACTCAAAAAATCAATAAATTGACTTTTGAAAATTTGAAATAAGATAATAAAAAAGTGATGCAGAAAATCCACATCACTTTTTCACACCAGAATAATTATTTCTTTATATAAAAATCATTTCCAGTTTTTCTAAATGTTGGGAATATAATTTGTGTTCCATGCTCATCATCCAAATCTGTATAAAAATTTTGAATAGCCATATAATTATATAATTCAGACAATGTAAGACCACTAAAAGTATAAGATATTCCGACATTATTACTATTTCTTCCCAATGCTTCTAACAAAGCATAAGTCATTTCACTCTGATTCAATTTCATCGAAACTTGTGAGTTATTTTCTGGACCACTTGCTGAAATAACTGCCAAATTTTTGATACTACCTGCAAGAGATTTGAAAGTTTTAGATGACTTCTTTAAATTCTTAGGAAGAAAACTTCCACTTGAACAAGCATCTATCAAAAGTATTTTATGAGATTTTTCTGGCATTTTCTTTAAATAAGTTTCCAATTCAGAAGCAGTTAATCCATCTGTTACCTGAAGATAATTAGAGGCACCATGTCCTGAATAGTAGAATATAAATGTTGAATTGTCATCCATTTTACTTGCCATGATTTCTAATAAACTTGTTACCATAGCATGAGAAGCATCACTTTCAGTTGTCAACAATTCAGATTGTTGCCAATTAAAACATGAATTTCCAACAAGTGCCTTCTTTACATCTTCAGCATCTTTTACACAATATTGACCAATAGATGTTCTAGGAGAGCCTACAAAAATACCATAAGCCTTATTTCCAATATTGTTATCTATTGCCATTGGTTTTATTTCAATATTTGGACCTGCAATTTCTGTGCCAGCATTTGTTTTAATTTTCATACTAAGAGTAGATGTAAATTCTTGAGAAAGCCCATCTAACTTTATATTAATCGAATCATTATTCCATTTTTGAATACTATATGTAAGGGAATTAGGAACCTCTCCAGATTCTACAGTAAGTGTAACATCACCTAACTGTTGTGTATATCCAAAACCAGAGCCTACAACAGAAAATATAGATTCAGAATAAACTCCAGACGATACTATTATAGAATTTTTTGTCATAAGATCAGGAGTCGAAGAATCACTTGAATCAGCCTGATTATTATTATTGTTATTTTGTTGTTGCTGTTGTTGTAAAAAAGCATACATTGCATAAGAAGAACCGCCATCATAGTGGCTTCCTCCTCCACCTCCACCGCAACCAACTAAAACAGGAATCGTAAGAGCTATTGTTGCTAACAAAACCAATATTTTCTTCATTTTTTTTGTCTCCTTCCTTAGGTATTTAAATTTTTTTCTATATTCCTAAATATAAATCTATTATAAAGGTCTCGTTCTTCTTCAGCCTCTGCTTTTCTATTTCTTTTTTCTTCCATTCTTCTATTGAGTTCTTTTTCTATTACTGGTCTATTTTTCATGACAGCCTCATAAAGCGTTTTCTTCTCCATATTTGCCTCTTCAACTCTTTTTCTTATCTCATCTCCCTCAGAAGTCGGCTTACTTATCTGTCTATCAAATCTTTCTATTTCTTTTTCAGATGCTTCATATCTTTTTTGCAATTCCTCAAATTCTTCACTTCTCTTGGAAATAGCTTCTTCAAGTCTTTTCATTCTCAATTTAGATGAATCTACCAAATCATCATACTCATCTTTCTTTTCCAAAAGTGATTGCTTTAATGCTATATATTCTTGCTTATTTCCAGAAGCAGATAACTGTTGCATTTTTGCAGTAGTTGAAGCATTTTCTGTTTGCCATTTATATTCTGTTTCTTGAATTTTCTCCTGAAGCATGTTTACTTCATTTTTCATGCTATCTAATTTTTCTTTTGCTTCTTTCATTTTTTCTTTAAGAGTCCCAAAGGCTAAAACAGCAGTTTTCTTTTCTTCAACTGCCCTTTCAGCACTCATTTTCATGATATTTAATCTATTCATATCATTTGCACAGGCTGTATCTAATTCTTTTATTCTTACCACATTCTCAAATCCACTTGCCTTCATTGCATCTGCTATTTGATTTTTAAAAACTGTTCCTGGAGCATTTGTCATTAAATCAATCATGGTATCAATCATATCAAAAGTTATTGAATCATTTAGAACTTTCACTATTGATTCTTTTATTAACCAAGAAGCATTTGGGTCTTTTAATATCGTTTTATATGTACCATTTACATGCTCATCACACAATGAAGACAAAGCATTTATTGTCAAAATTCTCAAATCTTCTTTTGTTTTACTATCGAGAGCAATTTCACTCAATATATCTTCAAAAGCAGGATCTGCTATTTTTTCAAGTGCTAAAATAGCAGCTCTTCTCATATGTTGAGGTTGTTTATTATCTTTTGCAGTCTTCATTATGCTCAATAATATTTCCCCCTCATCTTGCGTATATGGAGGATATATCAAAGCACCAGCAGTTTCTATAGCCCTTGCTCTTATTATCTCATCTTCAGGATAATTAGTAAATTCAAAAATAAACTTTACAAATGTTCTTGCATAATCCATATATTTTGCAAGAGTCAATGCACTTTGAACTAATTCCCTATTCATGAAATTGAGTTTTAAAAGATCATTTAATATTGGACATATTTCCATGCCCATGAGTATCTCAAATTTGACATGCTCACATATTTCAACAGGTTGCCCCTGTTTTAGTGCAGCAATTTTTTCTTTAATCGTATATTTTTTAATTTTATCAAGTGCCTTTACTAAAATTAAAAGAATCCCGCTCTTATTGTCATAATTTTCATCTTTAAGTGCAGACACAACTTGTGGTAAAATATGTACAATTTCTCCTCTCTCAACAGCAAAATATTCTATTGCATGTAATTTTACTGCTGTAGAAATATCTTTAGAAGACATAACATCTTCAATCAAAATCATCACTTTTTGTGATATATCATCATTTCCCTTTTTCAGAATGTTTTCAAACATTCTACAGATAATAATTTTGTAATTATCTTGTATTTTAGCTCCCAAAGCACTTCTTATAGAATTTAGCAAGAAATTATGTATTTTTTGATATTTTTCTTCTTCAGATAAAAGAAATGATTCAAATAAATCAATGACTTTTTGATATATATCATTGTGTTTCCATTCAGGATTTTGTATTATTCCAACAAACATTTTTAATTGTTGAATAAATTCATCCTCATCTTCCGAATTTTTCAACCACTTTGAAGATAAAATCAAAGCATCAAATCTGAAATTTTGATCATTTGATGACAAAAGTTTTGCAATTTCATCTCGCAAAGCAGAATTTCTGTATTTATAATTTTTCAGAAATGCAAGAGCTAAGGAAATATTATCTCTAAGAACTTTCTCATCACTCAACATTTTACACAGAAAAGATATAAATCTCTCTGATTTCATATCTCCACTTCTTGCTACATCAAAAATAGCTCTTATTGCTTCTGCAGATACTGTTGGAGTGTCTAAAAAAGCAGCAATTTCGAGGCATGACAAACTTGTATCTGTTATATTATTTTTTGATTCTGAAATAATTCTCGATTTAATTTCATCTGGGACTTTATTTTGCAATGAAAGTTTTAAAATTTTTGAAATTTTGTCGTAGAATGGAAAATCTTCTTTATTTAAGTGTACCAAAAGAGAAACTGTTTCAACAGCAACATCTATAGAAACTTTTACTTTTCCTGTTACAAGATAAATCAAAAATTCAAGATTTTCTTCTGTCAAATTAAAAGAAAAAACGGATCTTAGCATTGATATTATAACTTTATCACTTGCTTCTGAACGCTTTATAAATCCTTTTGTAACAGAAATCATCTTGGCATGAAATTCTTCATCTAATTTGGATAACCTAACTACTTCAGAATAAAAGAAAGCTTCACAATATACAGGAGGATTATTTGCCATAGATATAAATATGTTTCTTGCAAGAATATCGCCTCTCGATATCGCTTCTGTTATAACTCCAGTCAATCCCTCACATATATCAGGATAACGTGGAGCAGGGTCCATGATAAGTGTTTTACAAGAATCATATACTATTGGAGTCTCTATTGTTCTGAGTTCAGATATTGCCAAATCTCTAAGTTCTTTTTTGTCATGAAGAACAAAATCAAATATAGAAGTTATATATTTAACCAATTCTGCTGAATTCTCATGGTATGTCGTAGTAAGAGAAGGATACATCAAAAGTTCTGACAATTTTTGACCATTAGGATCTTTAGCCATATAATCACAAAGGGTTTTTCTAGAATCATCAAGAATATTAATAATCCTTCTAACAAAATACGAACCATGTTCAATTGCTTGAACTTGTTTATTTATATTTTGTGGTAAACTATTTAATTCAGCTCTTATTTTTTCTATATTTTCATTTAATGCAAATTCATACGAAAAAGACAATGCTCTCGCAAAAATCTGCCAAGCATCAGAGCTTACATCATCATCAATTTGGAATCTTGTTATAAGAGTCTTTCCTATAAATTTTATATATGGAAGTCCTTCTGCTTTTAGAAAAATTATGCCAATTTCTTTGCTCAATTTATTATCTATAGTTGTTAGATAAATTTCAAGCAAATCTATCAAATATGAAGATTTTATGTCTGTGGCATATACATCTCCAATATCAGATAGTGCTTTGGCAGCTTGTATGCGAAGCTCTTCACTTGCTCCGTATTCGCCTTTTACAACTTCTATAAGTGGAATTCGAGCATCCAAATTTCTTTTTACAACAGCACTTTTTATAGCTGCAGTTCTCTGAAAAAGTGGAGCTTCAGGATCAATAATAGTCTCAATCGCTTTATTTGTATCTTTTGTAAAGAAAAGCGAAACTGTATCTCCAACCCTTGAAAAAAAATTTTTTTTCTCTTTTTCTGGAGATAAGGAGGCATTAGACTCATTTATATCAAATTTTTGATCATTCATAATTTATTTGTAAATAATAATATTTTTTTATTTTTAAACTTCTATTGAAATTAATGTTTTCCCTTTGTTTTAAACTATAATATTTCGGAAAAGGAAATAATCGTGATTGCATTTTCTCTCGCCAAAAAAAATATAATAAGAAAACAAGAAAGAAGCCTTTTGACTATAATCGGTGTAATACTCGCTGTTGGTAGTTTTGTGGCTTTACTTTCTATTGCTGAAGGACTCAATAAAAAATTAACAAGTGAAGTAATGAGCAAAAATGTTGACATTTATGTTACTCCATCTGGAGTCGTTTCTCTGCCAACAGGCTCAATAGGAGCTCTTGGAGCTGACTATGAAGATATTAATCTAGATCAAGAACTTCCCAAAAGTCCAATAAGTTTAGAACAGGTAAATAATAGAATTGATATAAATAAAATAAAAAAAGTAAGAGGTAATTTAATAGATTTTCTAAACATAGATGAAGAAGGAAACCAAAAAGTTCCAAACATAAAATCTGCAATAGGTGTTACACGATTCCAAAAAAAGATTAGGGGAAGAAATGTTGTATTTTGGGGTTTGCCTTTTGGAACTGCAGATGATGGAACTCCACTATTTAGTTTATATTTAAATGGCATGAGAGTTCAAAATGGTGTATTTCCAGTTGAAACTAAACAATATAACGACATATATTGTTTAGAAAAAAAAGAAATATCCGACCTTTCAAATGAAGAAAAAGTTTTCATATCAGGTCAAAAAATAGCTGAAGAATTAAATTTAAAAGATATTATAGATAAAAATGGCAAAATTTCCATGAAAAGCAGTAGTGACTTGTTGTTAAAACCTGAAGCAATAGTATCTTTTAATTCTGGATTTCAAGATTATTTCTGTTACATGCCTATTCAAACTGCATTAACAATAAATGGTTCTGATGGTAAAGTAAAAGAAATATGGATACAAGTAGAAAATAAGTCTAAAATAAAAGAAACTAAAAGACTCTTAAAATATTATTTTCCAAATTTTGAATTCAAAACAAGTGAAGAATATTTAGGAGCTTCTGGCGAAATTGTAAAATATGCTTGGTTCATGCAGTTTGCCATTGCATTAATTGGAATTTTAATTGCAACAACAGCTTCTATGAATACAATGTTGATGTCAACATTTGAAAGAATCAGAGAATTTGGTGCTTTGCGAGCAATAGGAGCCAATAGATCTGTAATAGCCTCAATGATCATTATTGAATCACTAATTCTCTCTGTGATAGGTGGAATAGCTGGAATCATTGTTGGTATCATTGGTTCTGCATTTTTAGATGATGCTGTAAAAGCACTATTTCAAATTTCATTTCCAATGGCAAACATAACGCCTGCGTTGATATTATATGCAATGCTACTTTCCGTTTTCATTGGAATTGTCGGAGCATTGATTCCGATTATAATTGTCTATAGAATTGAAATAATAAAAGCATTAAAATGGGACATGTAGGTGAAGGATAAATATGAGAATTAGAATGAAGGGAATTTATAAATATTGGGAAGGCGAATTTGGAAAAATAAGAGTTTTAGAAAATGTAAATCTCGATATTGCAGATAAAGAATTTATTGCAATCATGGGACCTTCTGGAACAGGAAAATCGACTTTTTTACATCTTTTAGGCTGTATAGATAAACCAAATTTTGGAGAAATATATCTTGATAATACAGATATATGTACAATTCCTGAAAATATAAGAGAAGAAATAAGACTGGAACATATAGGTTTCATTTTTCAAAATTATTATCTTATTCCAACATTATCTGTATTGGAAAATGTCATGCTTCCTATGCAACTTGCAAATTCATTTGTAGGAAAACAAGAAGAAAGAGCCATGAAGATGCTTGAACTCGTTGGAATGGAATCAAAATGGAATTCTGATACCGCAAAATTATCTGGAGGACAAAGGCAGAGAGTATCAACAGCTAGGGCTCTTGTCAATAATCCAGGGCTTTTACTTGCAGATGAGCCTACTGGAAATCTAGATTCAAAAAGTACAAGAGAAGTTATGGATATGTTAAAAATAGTAAATAGACAACAAGGAGTAACAACAGTCATGGTTACTCATGATTCAAAAGTTGCTGCTTATGCTGATAGAGTTTATTATCTTGATGAAGGAAGAATTTCAACTGCCAATATTTAATAATTATGTATGTGATTTCATCTATTTTTGTTTTTTTAATTTTTTATTTAATTTATGCTTATATAATAATTGTAATTGAAAATCTGCTTTTATATCCTCTATACCCTGCATTTATAATATCATTTGTTTTAATGATATTGCAATATTTTATATTTCCACCGACTTTGCTAAAACTTATAAAACCTGCATTAAATGATAAAGAGCTACCAAAACAATTAGAAATATTCACAGAAAATAACAAAGATAAATGCTATATTTGGGAAACCAAAAGACCTGTCATTTTTCATATTCCAATGCCATTTTCAAAAAATATTTTAATTGTTGGAAGAGGACTTATAAATTTATTGACAGATAAAGAGATTGAGTTACTTGTTAAAAGGGAGAAAAAAAGAGCTTCACTAAAATTAAATAATATATTTTTTATTGTTGGCGGAATACCATTTTTAATGAGACATATATGTAAGTTGCTTAAAAAACTTGGGAGTAGAGGAAGTGATTATGGTTCAGCCAAAAGCGTCATGTCTTTCGCTGGAGGATTTCATATTTTTATAAAATTTTTGTATTTAATAATTTATATAGTATCAAGAGAAGTTGACAGATTATGTGATACTTCTTTAGAATCTAAAGATGATTTGAGAAACATACTAAAAAAATACAATGAATTTCCTACCAAAGAGGGAACATCCGAAGACCGTGCTTTAATAAGATCTATTGATTTTTTGTGTTTTGCCGATCCAGTTCCTCAAAATGAGGGCATAGAAGAATGTCTTAAAACAAAATGGAAAAATTGGTATATCCTTTTCAAAGCTCATGAACCTATTTTATCGAGAACCAAACAAATACATAATAAAATTGAAAATAATGACGACAAATCTTATTACATTTGTATATTAGTTACGCTCTCAATTCTAATTTCTATTTTTATCATGAAATTAGGAATGAACTCTGGAATATTTATTTTATTATCAGCTATTTTACTTTTTATTTTACATTTTATACAAAGACCACTTTTTTCAAAAACACAACCAGAAATTGAAAAATTGCAATATTCTCCAATTTCTGGACACCAAATAGCTATAATGGGAACATTAAAGAAAATTGAATTTGATAAATATATTTTTAAATCTCAAGAAATGGAATACAGACTTTATTTTTATGAATTATCTCCTGTTGAGCTAAAAGAATCTGAAGAAAACAAAGCTATTGTTGCAGGTTGGCTAAAAAAAAGTGATAAAACATATATAGAAGTCATGGCCATAAGAAATGACGGAAAGCAAATATATTCTTCAAATCATCATTTAGTATATTTTATTATTGATTTTGTTCTTTTACTTCTTGGAATACTAATGTTAAATCCTCATATTTAATATTTAAAGGATAAAAAAATGAATTTACCTGTATTTTTAAGACGAGTTTTTATAGTTTTTTTCTCTTTATGCCTAATTCTAAATGTAGGATATAATTTTTTTAATTGGATAAAAACTGCCAATTTTTCTAAAAATAAAAATGAACTTGGAACCATAAAAATATATTCATCTGACAAGAGAGAATTAACAAAAATACAAAATACATATTTTGAAGGCAATAAAGAGACAAAATTAAAATTGGAAGATATTTATGGAAAACCTATTTATTATTTAAAATCAAATATCGGAAAAAAACATTTTAAATATGCTAAAAAATATTTTGCAGATAACAAATATAATATAAGCCTGATTTCCTCTTCTGAGAATTCAAATGAAATAAAAATAGAAAAAGAATTTGTTTCTCAACAAGAAGCAGAAGATTTTGCTGAACAGATCAAAGATGATATAGGAATCAATTCTGAGATTATATCTAAAACAGATATTCATAAAAAAGTATATTGCCTATATTCCAATAATATAAATTTTGGATATGCAGAAAAAATAGCTAAAGAAAATTCTAAATTAGAAATCAAGTGGACTAAGTCCACAAAAAAAGACTAAAAAAGGTGATTAAATGGCAGATAATATAGCAGACCTCGAAAATATGACCAAAAATGAATTGCTTGACATTTGTAAAGAAATAGGAATCACAGGAGCTCAAAAGAAGAAAAAACAAGAATTGATATATGAAATTCTTGAGGAAAAAGCACAAAAACAGGGACTTATTTTTTCAACAGGAATCCTTGAAATTCTACCAGATGGATATGGCTTTTTAAGAGGTAAAACATATCTTCCTGGCATTAACGATATTTATGTTTCTCAATCGCAAATAAGAAGATTTGATCTGAGAATGGGAGATATAGTATCAGGTCAAGTTAGACCTCCAAAAGCAGGTGAAAAATATTATGGACTCCTAAAAATTCAAGGAGTTAATTCTCTAAATCCTGAAGACATAAAAAAACGTCCTAATTTCAATGAATTAACCCCAATATTTCCAAATGAAAAACTGACACTTGAAACAAATAGTGAAAATATAGCAACTCGAATAATAGATATATTAGCCCCAATAGGTAAAGGACAAAGGGGATTAATAGTAGCTCCTCCAAAAGCAGGTAAGACAACATTATTAAAACAAATTGCAAATGGAATAACAACAAATTATCCTGATATAGTTTTGATAGCTCTTTTAATAGATGAAAGACCTGAAGAAGTTACAGATATGGAACGTTCCATTGAAGGAGAAGTGATAAGTTCTACTTTTGATGAACCACCAGAACAACATGTACATGTTTCAGAACTCGTCATTGAAAAAGCAAAAAGACTAGTTGAATCTGGAAAAGATGTAGTCATTATGCTCGACAGTATAACAAGACTTGCAAGAGCTTATAACCAAGTTACACCACCTACAGGGAGAACTCTTTCTGGAGGACTTGACACATCTGCATTAAGAATGCCAAAAAGATTTTTGGGATCAGCAAGAAATCTTGAATTCGGTGGAAGTTTGACAATAATAGCCACTGCACTTGTTGAAACTGGTTCTAAAATGGATGATGTTATTTTTGAGGAATTCAAAGCAACAGGAAATATGGAACTTGACCTTTCAAGAAAACTTTCAGAAAGAAGAATATTTCCTGCAATAGACATAAAAAAATCAGGAACAAGACATGAAGAATTGCTTTTGAGTGAATCTGAATTAAAAAAATCTTGGCTTTTGAGAAGAGCGTTAGAGGTTTTTGGACCTGATGAAATGTCAGAGATGTTAATTGAGCAGATTAAAAAGACTAAGACGAATAAAGAGTTTTTGACAACATTGACAAAAGAGGCGATTTTTTCCAAGTAACTAATTACTGGTTAATTTAACTCGTTGTGCTAGTAATAAGTAAATAAAAAGTTGTCGAAAACTATCAAATATATGCCTGTATATTGCCACTTTGTAATTGCGAGGCTCAAAAAGAAGCAAGATAGTACAATTTCACAGGTCAAAACATGGGTGAAATAGGACAGAAAAGAAAATAGAGATAAAAAAGATAAAGAGGATACGAAATGTCAAAATTTTATGCTATTGAATCGACTTATGAAGGCGAAATTTCTGAAAATACAAATTATTTAGCATTGGGAAGAGCTGGACGAGACAAAATCAGAGAGCCAGAAGAAAGGGAAATGACAATTGCCCCTTATGGAACTGATGTAAATTTTCTTCCACAGAGAGACCCTGTCGGAATAGCAAAAGGCAAAAAAACAAATTGGTTTAAAACAGGTGACGAAAAAGTTTGTGCAGTCGCACTTATTCCACCTATTGGATATACAAGAACCCTTTTGCCTGCATATCAAATAAAGAAAAATATTGAAATGCCATTTTTTGCATATACCATGGGAGCTTTTAAAGATGGTGAAATATATATAGCAGCCATTGAAACAGACAACTCACTTAGATGGGATCCGTCTCAATACAATGGTCCAGACCTTGAAAAAAAGATAAAATTAAAAATAAAAAAATATCCTAAAAACAGACTTTTAAAACACTTGTCAAAATGTGCTTTGGAATATGGTTGTTGGAATGCCCAAAATATTTTTTATGACAGATGGGAAGGGGGAATCCCTGTTTCAGAGTCATGTAATGCAGATTGTTTGGGTTGTATTTCAAAAAAGAGAAAAACAAAACTCCAATCACCACAAAATAGAATAACATTTTCGCCAACTGTTGATGAAATTGTGGAAATTGCCGTTCCACATTTAAAAATGGGAAGAGCTATAATAAGTTTTGGACAGGGGTGTGAAGGTGAACCACTAACAAAAGCAGATTTAATAGCTTCTTCTATTGCTTCCATGAGAGATAAAACAGATAGAGGCACTATTCATATAAATACAAATGGTGTACTGACAAATAGTCTTGAAAAATTGATAGATTCTGGTCTTGATAGTGTCAGAATAAGTATGAACTCTGCTGTTAAAGAAACTTATGACTCATATTTTCATGTTGGCGAACATGGCTTTGAGAACATGAAAAAATCTGTCAAACTCGCAAAAGACAGAGGTCTTTTTGTCTCTATAAATTATTTAATCATGCCAGGTGTGAATGACAATGAAAATGAGGCAAAAGAATTTTTGAAATTTTTAGAAGAATATAAACCTGACATGATTCAGACAAGAAATTTAAATATCGATCCAGAAATTTATTTTTCAAATATGCCTACATTGAAGGGACAAGCTATTGGAATTGTCAATTTACTTGACGAAATAAAGAAAGTTGACGAAAAAATAATAATTGGCAATTTTAACAGACCATTAAAAGATTAATTATATTTAATTTTAATGTAAACAAAATATTTTTTTATCTTATAAAAAATTAACATTATTTACTTTTTATTAACAAAAAACACTTTGCTTTTAAATTCTATGGTGCTATAATTTGAACATAGAAAGTTTTTTAAATATTGATTGGAGGATTTGTTATGGATAGTATCAATGCAATCGGTGGCGGAATGCAAGGCATGATGGGAATGCAAGGTATGGTTGGAATGCCAGGTGGCATGCAGGACATGCAGAGCGTACAGGGTCCAAAAGATATGAAGGAAATGCAGGGTCTTGAAAAAGATGCTCAAAAACAACCAAAGCCAGAAGAAATGCAGGCTCAGGGAATCAATCAGCAGGATAAAACAGAAATGAGCGATGAAGCACAGGGAATCGGTGCTGCTCATGTAGCTGCTCAGATCAAAGAGACAATAATGCAGAGCATTACTCAGCAGGTTAAAGATACAGTACAGCAAATCATTGATGAAGCAAAAGTACAGGGACCAGGTCAACAGGGTCAGCATCAGGGAACAAATCAGAAAGTAGAAATGCTCAAACAGCAACTCGGAATGGCTCAGCAGAATGGTACACCAATAGATTCATCAGTAAAAGAAGCTGCTGATCATGTAATCCAAGGCGACATCAAGGGAGCAGATCAGATTCTCAATGGACAGCAGAAGGAACAGGGTGCTGCACAGGGTCTCAACCAAGAACAGCAGGTAGGAAAAGCACAGGAAACACATGCTGACAAGATCGTCGCTGGAATCCAAGGAATGCAGATTCCACAGCAATAGTTTTTGAAATAGATTAGTTAGTTCAAAGGTCAGATTCTATCGAATTTGGCCTTTTTATTTTATTATACAAACCAATTTCTATATAGATAGATAAAAAATCCGTACCAACAAAAATGTCGATACGGATTTTTTTATTTTTTATGTATTACTTACGGAAAAATGCCTCTTTCTTTATATACAACTAAGATTCTTGAAAGAGCAACAATATATGCAGCTGTTCTTGAATCTACTTTGTATTTTTCAGCAGCTTCTTTAACTCTCTTGTAGCCACCGATTATCTTTTTGTAGAGTTTTGAATCGACTTCTTCGAGATCCCAGAATTCTGAACGTTTGTTCTGTAACCATTCAAAGTAGCTAACAATAACTCCACCAGCATTACAAAGTACATCAGGAATCAAGTCTATGCCTTTTTCTTGTAGAATTCTATCGCCGTCTGGGTCTGTTGGACCATTTGCACCTTCTGCAACGAGCTTGACTTTGAGTTTGCCTGTTGTCTCTGCTGTCAACTGATTTTCAAGTGCAGCTGGAACAAAAATGTCTGCTTCTGTTGAGAGGAAGTCTTCATTTTTGATTTCTTCAACACCTGGGAATCCTTTGATTCCTTTATGTTCAGCTACATAGTCAGCAAGTTTTTCAGCATCAATTCCATCTTTGCAATATATAGAACCTGTGTGATCTTGAACAGCAATAAGTTTAGCACCTTTTTCTGCAATAAGTCTTGCTGCCCATGAACCTACATTTCCAAATCCCTGAACCATGAATGTAGCTTTCTTGAGATCAAAATCGTGATCCTTTGCCCACTGTTCTACACAGAAGCAGACACCTTGACCTGTTGCTTTATTTCTTCCGATACTTCCGCCAGCTTCTACAGGTTTACCTGTTACTACATGAAGTAGTGTATTTCTGACTTGTGGTGGGAATGTTGACTGATATGTATCGAGAATCCAAGCCATTATCTGACCATTTGTATTTACATCTGGAGCAGGAATATCGTATTCTGGACCGATATTTGAGCCGAGTGCAAATGCAAATCTTCTTGAAATTCTCTCTAATTCAGACTGAGAATATTTACGAGGGTCTATTTGAATACCTCCCTTTGCACCTCCGTATGGAATGTCAGCAATAGCTGATTTCCAAGTCATCCAAGTTGCAAGGGCTCTAACTTCATCAATATTTACATTTGGATGAAATCTCAAACCGCCTTTGAATGGGCCCAATGTATTGTTGTGCTGAACTCTATATCCTGTGAACATTTCGATTCTTCCGTCATCCATTTTTACAGGGAAATTGACGATAATCTCGTTCATTGGCTTGGAGAGAATTTCCTTGACATCAGGATCAAGGTTCATCACTTCAGCGGCATGATTAAACTGTCTTATGACATTTTGATAAACACTTTTCTTTTCAGGCATATCAAAAATCCTTTCAACCTACAGTAAAATAATAGCGACAAACCAATATTTAATTTTATTTTAATATTATTTCGTCGCTTTAAAGACTTATTCAAGAGGAAAATTTTTTATCCTCTTATTATTTTCATTAATTTAATTTATTTTTATTTTATGACAAGAAAAATAGACAACATAAATAGAAAAATAAAAGAAAATTAGAAAAAATAAAGAATAAATCTAAAAAATGGGAAATTGTCAATATTAAAAAATGAAAATAATGAAAAAAACAAGTTTATTCACTATTTTAATATTATTTATCTTTATATTTGGCTGTGGTGTTGAAAAACCAAATGATATTTTATTTTATGCATTAAAAGCAGACCCAACCACATTAAATCCAATTATTTCTTCTGAGATTCCTTCCCAAATTGTAAATTCAACTATATTTAACTCTCTTTTGAGATATGATGAAAAAATGAATATAGTAACAGATTTGGCAGAATCATTTAATGTTGAGGAAGATGGTAAAAAATGGATTTTTGATTTGAGAAAAAATGTAAAATGGCACGATGGAGTAGAATTTACTTCAGATGATGTTGTATTTACATTTGAAAAATTATATGATCCTAATACAAATACATTTAACAGAGGACTTTTCACAATAAGAGGAAAACAGCTAAAAGTAAAGGCTTTAGACAAATATACTGTTGAAATAATTTTACCTGAAAAATTTTCTCCATTTGAATCAAATTTGACAACATTGGGAATAATTCCAAAACATATTTTAGAAGGTAAAGATATAAACAGAGATGGATTCAACTGGAGTCCAATAGGAACAGGTCCATTTAAATTTAAAAAATGGCAAAGTGGAGAAAAAATATATGTAGAAAAAAATGAAAATTATTTTGCAGGTTCTCCACAATTAAAGGGAATAGTGTTTCAGATAATACCATCTTCTGAATCAAGAAGAACTTCTCTAATAACAGGATATACAGATATAGGGGAAATAACCCCAGAAGACCTTTTAGCACTCGATAAATGTGATAATCTAAATATTTATAATTGGAATCAATTTATGTATTGTTATGTTGGATTTGACCTCACAAATCCACTTTTTCAAGATATAAATTTGAGAAAAGCTATCAACTATGCAACAGATAAAAAATCAATAATAAGTGCAGTTTTCAAAAAAAATGCCGTAAGAGCATTGGGACCAATTCCTCCAGCATCTCCATATTATGATGATTCGTTACCTGAGTACAATTTTGATCCTCAAAAATCTATTGAACTTCTAAAAAAATCTGGTTGGAAAATAAATGAAAAAACAAAATTTTTTGAAAAAGATGGGAAAAAATTGAGTTTTGAGGTTATGTATCCTTCGAGTAATGTCGCATTTGAAAAAGCTGCAGTTTTTATGCAAGCACAGATGAAACAGGCAGGAATTGAAATGCGACTGAAATCAATGGAATTTTCTGCACTTATAAACAGCTGTTATCCCTCAAAATTTGAATCTTTAATATTTGATTGGGTTGAAAATTTTGATCCAGATAACTATACTGTTTGGCATTCATCTCAATGTAATGATGACGGAATGAATTTCATGACATATAAAAATAAACAAGTAGATGAATTAATTGAAAAAGGTAGAATAACAAGGGATAAAAAAGAAAGAATAAAAATTTATTCAGAAATTCAAAAAACAATTGTGAATGACTCACCTTATATATTTCTTTGGAGTCCAAAAGGTTTGGTCGCTGTAAATAAGAGAATAAAGGGACTTAGCACTCCAAGCCCCGCAGGCATTTTAGTCAAATGCGAAAAAATTTACATCAAAGGAGAAAAATTATGACATTGTCAAAAAAGAGTATGCAGAGTTCATGGCTGAATTTTGCGAATAAAAAGTCGATAGAAGACGGCAGTTTTAAAAAATTGATAGAACGTGGAATAACAGGTCTCAATTTCTTTTTATCACTATTTTATCAAGATTTGATTTCTATGGATTGTTATGATAATGATATAAGAAGACTTTCTCAGACATCTGCTTCACCTTTTGAAATATATGAAGAAATAATTCTAAAAGATGCTTCAAAATCGGCAGATTTACTACTTCCTGTTTATGGTCAGACAAATGGATTGGAAGGCTATGTAAATATTGAGATAAATCCAAAATTTGCAAACAATTTGGAAGAAACATTAAAAGAGGGAAAAAGGCTTGTTGAAAAAATAGGCAGACCAAATGTAATGATAAAAGTCCCTGCTACTGATGAATGTTTTGAAGCAATAGAAGAATTTACAGCAATGGGAATAAATGTAAATGCCTATTTGATTTATTCAATAGAACAATATGAAAAAACAGCTCTATCATATATAAAAGGTATAAATAAAGCTAAAAAGAATGGTCTAGACACATCAAAAATCTATTCAGTTGCAAGTGTTTCTTTGAGTGAAATTGACGAAGCTATAGATCCATTAGTAGGTGAAAGTGATTATGATGATGACTTAAAAGGTTGTGCTTCATTGGCAAATGCTGTAAATATATATGGAAGATTTAAAGAAATATTTAAATATTTCCATTCAGGAAATGATCAAAGAATCTTGTGGACATCTATAAAATCTGAAAATGAAGCTAAATATTTGGAAGATTTAGTCTGCAAAAATACAATCAGTTCAATGTCTGAAACAGAATTTAAATATTATTCTTCACCAAATTTCAAAGGTGAAATAAAATACAACCAATCACAGGCAAATGAAATAATCAGAAAATTTGATGATGCTGAAATAAGTATTGACAGTGTTTGTAATAAAATATTGAAAGAGAAAATTGTTGAAATTCAGGGAGATTTTGATAAAATATTAAAAGCAATAGAAGAAAAATCTTCAGCACTCCGTGAAAATATAATAGCTATAGCTTCTGACCATGCTGGCTATTTAATGAAATCTTATGTTGCTGACTATCTGGTCAAAAACGGCTATAAAATAAATGATTTAGGTACATCTTCTGCAGATATAAGTGTTGACTATCCAGATTTTGGTGAAGCAGCTGCAAATGAAGTGGCTTCTGGAAGAGCAAGAAGAGGTATTGTTGTCTGTGGTAGTGGAATAGGAATAAGCATTGCCGCTAACAAGGTAAATGGAATAAGAGCTGCTTTAGTTCATGACAAAGACTCCGCTATCATGTCAAGAAGACATAATAATTCAAACATGATAGCACTATCTGGCAGACCATATACACAAGAAAGAGCAAAAAATGCTGAAGAAATTGTAAAAGCATGGCTTGAAACCGAATTTGACGGTGGGAGACATCAGACGAGAATAGATAAAATTGCAGAAATAGAGAAAAGGCAAAAATAATATAACAAAGGAAAAAGACATTAAATTAACGAAATTTTATTTCTCATGGCGATTTAGGTAATTTTCAACAATTTAGTATTTTTGAAAATTGCTATAATTATACTATTTTTGAATATGGAGACAGACGATGGATAACATGAAGGGTAAGAAAGTTGCAATCATTGTCGGAGGCGGTCCAGCCCCTGGAATTAACTCTGTAATAAGTGCAGTAACAATAGAAGCAATAAACAGAGGAGCTTCTGTGATAGGTGTTTATGATGGTTTTTCACACCTTGAAAAAAGAGAAAAAAATGTTGAATTTTTGACAATTCCAAAAGTCAGTCGTATTCATACAGCTGGTGGAAGTATTATTAGAACATCAAGAGCAAACCCAACAAAGAGTGAAGAAAAACTTCGCAATGTAGTTGAAACCTTGATCGAAATGGAAGTAAATTACATTGTAACAATTGGTGGTGATGATACAGCATTCTCATCAAAAACAGTTTCTGAATATGCTCAAAAATGCGGTTATGATATCAAATCTGCTCATGTTCCAAAAACAATAGATAACGATCTCCCTCTTCCAGCAGGAATTCCAACATTTGGATATGAAACAGCAAGAGCAGAAGGCTCAAGAATCATATCTACAATAATGGAAGATGCAAAGACTTCTGGACGCTGGTTCATCATAACAGCAATGGGAAGAAAAGCAGGACATCTTGCACTTGGTATTGGAAAATCAGCAGGTGCAACAGTAACATTGATTCCTGAAGAGTTTGCAGAAAAGGGAATAACCCTTCAAAGAGTTATTGATTCTATAGCAGGCTCAATAATCAAACGCAAAGCCTATGGTTCAGGATATGGTGTCGCAATCATTGCTGAAGGTTTCTTTGAATATTTCAAGGAAGATGAAATTGAAAAAGCCATTGGCAAAGCAGTTGAAAGAGATGAGCATGGTCATATAAGACTTGCTGAAATAAATATCAGTGAAGTTATTAAAAATGGCGTAAAAGCAAAACTTACAAAACTTGGAATGAAACCTCCAACAATTATAGATCAAAAACTTGGATATGAATTAAGATGTATAGGTCCTTGTCCTTATGACATCGAATATACAAGAAATTTAGGATATGCTGCTGTTGATTTCCTTGCAAACGGTGGTTCAAGTGCTTTGATGTCTATTCAGTACGATCACATAACTCCAATAAAATTTGAAGATATGGCAGACCCTGCAACAGGCAGAACAAAAGTCAGATTAGTTGACACAGATTCGCTTTCATTTAAGATTGCTGGCGAGTACATGATAAGACTTAAAAAGAGTGATTTTACAAATGAAGAAAAATTATCACTTTTGGCTAAAACAGCAGGAATCTCAAATGAAGAATTCCGCAAAGAATTTGAAGACTGTGTTCTATAATTAAAATAAAAAAACAGGTGGTACTTATCCAAAAGTGTCGCCTGTTTTTTTATAATATTATTTCAAATTTACGCAAGTCAATTTTTGACTTGTGGATTTTGCAAATTCATACATAACCACCCGAACTTTAATTTGACACTATAATTTTATTAATGGCTCGAAAAATATAAATTTTCAAAAACCATTCTAAAAGGTGAAATATGCACTTATTTTTTCAAACTGGAAAAAAGAAAAATTTACTTAAAATAATATTAGCGACAACAATATCAATATTTGTGATAATAACCCTATGGATTTCTTTCTCAAATTATTTTATAGGAAATCTACAGGGATTTATTTTAGCACCAAATTTCGTCTATGAAGGTTCTAACTTAAATTTGGTCTTATCATTACGAAAATCTTATGATGGTGAACCTGTAGAAGGAGGAATAATTTCAATAAATTTTTCTGATTCAACTGGAAAATTTATTGAAAATCAAAATATAGTAACTGATAGCCATGGAAATGCCAATATATCTCAATTAATTCCAACAGATTGTAAAGATAATGTCAATATTTTTGCCTCAGTTAAATCAAAATTTGGAAAAATCTCATTAAAAAAAGTAATACCTATCAAATATTCTGAAAAAATTGATGTTTTTACAGATAAAAATGAATATTTGCCAGGAGATGATATATATCTACAATGTAGAATATCCTCTAAAAATATATCGTATGGAGATAGAAATCTACATTTAAAACTAATTGACAAAGACGGAAAATTATTATATTCAAAAACAGAAAAAGTTGAATCCTATGGATTTTTTACAGGAAAAATTCCATTAGGTAAAATGATAAAGCATGATAAATATAAAATAAGCATATCTACATCTAAGGCTTCATTTGAAAAAGAAATAAAAATAGGTAATTCTAATTCCTTTTCTAAAGTTAAACTTGAAGTAAATCCCCCATATTTCATATCAGGTAAAAAAAGTGAAATCAAAGTATGTTCTGATGAATTTGATAGAACATTTGAAGAAGGAACCCAAATAACATTATTAATTACAGAATATTCAGATTCAAAAAAAATAAGTGAAAAAACTTTCTCAAATGTAACAGATTCAACTGGAAAATTTTCTATAGACTATATACCTTCAAAATTAGAAAATTCTGCATATAATCCAAATAATTATATAGATATTAAGACAGTAATAAAGTACCAAAATAATGATGAAATTAACTATTCAAAATCATATCCATTTTCTAAAAACCAATTCTTAACCTTTTTTATACCAGAAGATTCATATTTAACACCTGGATTTCAAAATAGATTGTTCATATTTACATGTTTCCCTGATGGTACTCCAGCAGAAACAGATATAAAGGTAAAATTGAGAGACAAAAAAATCGATTTATCAACATCTTCTGAAGGCATATCAGAAATGATGATAGATCCTGCCCTTGAAAAAGGTCATGTTCCTATATTTACAATATATGACAAAAAAGGTCAGACAAATGAAATTCCATTTGACTTATCACAATATTCAAAACTCGGAGATTTTACCGTCTCAACAGAAAAGGTATTATTTCAAGATAATCAAAAAATTCCGATTACAATAAATTCTCTTGATAAAAATATTTCATATTTCATTTTTCTTTCAAAAAATAAAGAAATTATATCTTCACAAACAATAAATGCCAACTCAAATAAAACCAAAACAGAAATAACAATTCCACAAGGAATATCTGGTTTTTGTAAACTTATAATTGCAAAAATAGATGGTGAAGGAAATTTGCATGAAAAAAATATTCCAATATATATTTGGGGGCAAAATCCAATTTCAATAGCTGTATCTTCAGATAAAAAAATATATAAACCTGAAGAACAGGCAAAAATTTCTTTTAAATTTAAAGATAAAGGCATAATATTTACATATTTAGAAAAAGATAATCCCTATTCTCAGCTTGTTAAAGAATTTATTTCAGATATATCTACAGATTTTCCATTAAAGGGAATTATAGATAAATTAAATGAACAACCTAAACCTATTCAAATATCGTCAAAAAAAATCCAAAATATATTTAGGATAATATTAAACAAAAATGAAATAACCGAAAATGAAATTTCATTTGAAAATTTGTACAAACAATCAATACAATCTGGTTATACATTTAAAATAAATTATTACAAATCAATATTTTCAATAATATTAAAAATATTCTTATGGATAGCTATTCTATCTTTTTTAGCAATGTTTTTCTTTACATTGAAATTATGTTATATTTCAATATTTTCTAAAAAAGAAAAAATAGCTGAATTTTCAGCAGATGAAACGGCTGGAGCCATTGCTTTTAATTTAGGGATTCCTTTGACATTTTTTGTATCATTCCTCAGTTTCATATCTATAATGGCAATAAAACAACTTGACATAAATACACTTTTTATTTCAAGAAATATAATATGGATAAATGCTGTCATTGTAGTAGCCCTATTTTTATATTTATTGACAATAAGACATTTTATTCATAAACATACTATTAAGAAACTCGATAAATCATTTTTAAATGTTTTATCAGTCATGTTTATATATATCCTTTCATTAACTCTCTGTTGTTCAATGACAATAATAGCTTATGTAAATTTATGGAATCTATGGAACTACAGAACTCTATTTGTAACAAATATATCACTTTCTGAATTTGTTGCTTTGACATTTTTAATAATGCCTGTTTTAACGCTTACAATAACTTTTTTGAAATTTGATGTATTTGAAAATAACAAAATATATAAACCAATATTTTTATCAATTTCTCTATTGCTATCACTGTTTATTATAATAATGTCTTTTTTAGGATATAGTAAATTTATTTCTTCAAATAATTTTCTAAATATACTTTCTTCAGCGGATAAAATTAAAGAGGTAGTAACTATATCTGAACAAAAAGAAATTCAGAAAAAAGATTATAAAAAATTTGAAACTCCAAATGACAAAATAGCATCAACAAGTGTCTATCCAGATAATGACGGAAATGGAACAGCAATTTTCAAAATTCCAACTATTTTGGGAAATATGAAAATAAGAACATCTGTATTTACAGAAAATGGTAAATATTCTGCTCCTGAAATAAATATAAAATCAGAAAAAGATATTTTATTTAATATAAATACATCTGATTATATGTACAAAGGAGATTCTCAAACCTGTTATATAAACATAAAAAACAGAACAAAAAAAACAAAAAAAATAACTCTAAACTGTAAAATAAGTGGTGATATTTCTTTAAAAGACAAAAAGAAAAATAAATTTCATTTTTATGTTTCACCAAATGATGAAATCACAAAGAAAATTGAAATCATCTCAAAAGGGAATGATTTTGGCAAAATAACGGCACAAATTACAAGTGATTCATATAGCGAACAGATAGAAAAAGATATAAAAATATTATCTCCATTTGATCTATATACAAGAACATCTGGAGGAAGATTAGGTGGAGATATATCACAAAAAATAAGACTGTCAGATGATGAATTTAAAAAATTTTCAAAAATACAAATTTCATTTTATCCTGAAATATTATCTCATTATTGTAATTGTGATTTAGCATTTGAAAAAGATAGTCCAAAATATGCTATCTTCTATTCTGATCTCATAAAAATAAAATTGATGAGATTGAAAAAAATGAGAGAAAATGGAATCGAAGGGGCAGATAAAATTGAAGAAGAGCTAATAAAATTAATACAAGATCTCTTAGCATTTGAAAATAAAGACGGTTCTTTTAATACATTTGAAAACTCAAAATCTGAGATAATTGTTTCAGCAAGTGTTTTTGAATCTTTAAATGAATGTTTTAACATGATGATATATAAAGATGAAAAAAATTTAAATAAAATATATGATTTTTTAGCTTCAAAACAAAAAGAAGACGGTTCGTGGGAAGACAATGAAAGAACTACATCAAAAGTTGCTTATTCAATATCAAAATCAAAATATAAAGACAGACCTGAATTGAAAAAAGCACTTGACTATTTAAAGAAAAATGCAATGGACTCATTTGATCCATATACATTGGCTT
>JBGUKW010000109.1:0-4092 GCA_045114665.1 Candidatus Xenobia bacterium
ATAAGTCATCAAGATGGATGGCGAGCTCCAAAGCAGAGATAGTGCTTAACCAATACGGCTGGTAATAGAATGTTCGTAATGTATGAGTCATCAAGATGGATGGCGAGCCTGACAACCAGGATAACACACTCATAATTTAGGTTCTGAAATATCAGAACCTTTTTTTTTGAGCAAAAAATAAATATTTATTTACATTTTAGTCTGAGATATATTTGTTGATTTACATTTTAGTTTGAGACAAGGACATTTTAGTTTGGGATATACAAAAAAACAATATTGTGATGATTTACAATTTAGTTTGAAATAAAATATGTTGCACATCAATGTCCCCTTAAAAAAATCATATTAAAGATGCAAACGTTTATTGATTTTTTTTAGAAAGGTGGATTTTTTATGAAAAAAATTAGAGGCAGTATAAGAGGTTTAACGTTTTCGTTAGATGACGTAAAAAAAATTGGAACAAAGTTTCGCTATATCATAGATAAAGAAAACACAGAAATTATAATTATATCAGACAAAGATGGGCGTGGTACGGTTTCTAGAAAAAAAAGTGGTAAACATTTCAAAGCTCTTTATGATATTCGAAGCAAAGCTGTAAAAGATATTGTTTCTTCTTCTGATTATTTGGAAGTAGAAGAGCAAGGAGATAAGATTATCGTCCATACATATCAGGCAGTAAAACAAGAAAAAATAATCCTGTTTCCTAAACAAAAGGTCAAAGAAACCGGTCATATTATTTTACAAAAGGCATCTGGAGAATATCTACCCCAATATAGTTTTGGGAAACCTACCCTTTGGAACGATGCCTATTTCGATTCTTTGGTTCGTTCGTATCCTGGACAACATTTTAAAAAAAAAGAACTTCAAACTGTATTTTCAGTAGTATCTTTGTTTTCAGGGGCAGGGTTGTTGGATTACGCATTCAAGGACCCTCAATTTCGTTTTGTGTATGGTGTTGACTTCGATGAAGATGCTTGTGCTACCTATCGTAAAAATATTGGGGAACATATTGTATGTAAAGATATCCGAAATGTTTCCTCAAAAGAAGTCCCAGATTGTGATGTTATTATAGGCGGACCTTGTTGTCAGGCATATTCCAACGCGAACAGGACAAATATCAATACAAAAAAAAGCGAACAAAAACGACTTCTCATTGAGGACTTTGTTAGGATTGTAAAAGAAAAAACACCAAAAATCTTTGTTATCGAAAATGTACCTCAAATGTTGACAAAAGATAATGGAAAATATATTAAAAAGATTTACGATAATCTTTCAGAATATGAAATCACCTCAACTGTTGTTTCAGATGCTGCCGTTGGTGGATATACTCTTCGAAAAAGAGCTATTATAATTGGGAGCAAAATAGGAAAAATAGAGCTCCCCTCACATGAAGTCCATACCTTGCATACAGTTAACGAAGCTTTGTCAAAAGTTGATGATACTTGGTTCAATCAATCTGATGTAACATTGCCAAGGGAGAACACAAAACTGTGTATGAGTTATGTTCCTCAAGGCGGAAATTGGAAAAATATACCAGAATCTATTCACAAGTTTGGTCCTTCTACACAAAGTAATACGTATCGACGATTATCTTTCACTGGACTATCGCCAACCCTTACCAATTGGAGGAAATGTATCCTAATCCATCCTACAAAAAACCGTATCTTAACTGTTAGTGAAGCTGCTGCACTTATGGGGCTGGATAAGAAATTCCATGTGTTGGGTAGAACATTAAATTCAAAACAACAACAAATTGGCAATGGGGTTACACAGGCAATTGGTCGTTTTGTAAAAAAGCATATTCTCAATGCTCTTAACAAAACCTCTAATGTTATTAAATTTGCCTAATCGTATGCAGTTCGTGTTTTTTCACGGACTGCTTTTTTTTTGCAAAGAAAAAGTTGAATTTTCGCATACATAACACAAAATCCAAGAAACTGTAGTATTTCCAAAATCTTCCAAAACACGCCATAGGTGAAAAGTGCAGATTGTCTTGTAGTTTTTCCCCTTGGTGCTAAAAAAAGCAGAGCAAAAAGAAAAACTCACGCCACTGGAGCCAAAGCCTTCATGCCGCATCACTTGTTTCGGATAAAAATCCCAATTCCGTCCCCGGTAATAGTTCTGCCCCACCGGATATATCATTGCTGATAAACAGGAATCGTCCCTCCCCTCTCGGACACCGAGCAAGAGAGGCAGAACCTTCCAACCGTCTGTTTTTTAATCCTAATAGGATGTAAGGAGGCTTTACAGACATTTTACCCCCTGACGAAAAAAAACAATAAGTGAGATTGTTTTTCCCCGAATACATTTTCTGCTTAGGCTGCATCATACCCTGTAATTTTATAGAACCACACGCCAGACTCTGACGGATAATAAGGATGTAAATATCGGTGTCAGGATTTTCCCTTATTATCGTCCTCTCTTTTCCGGGTAAGAGCAACCTCGTATATGTAATTTAAATACAGTGCTAATTATATTCAAAAAGAGAAGTATTGCAATGAAGTTCAAATTTCGTGTAAAACAAAGAAATAAGGCTGTGGAATTGATAAAAAGCGACAAAAAAGAACTTCGAAAAAAATGAAGTGCAAATGTCGTATGATGTCGGAAAAAAAGAAAAAATGTCAAAATAAACAAGAATAAAAAAAATAGAGAGAAAATACTTCGTAAAAAGTATGGATAAAAAATGTGGTTTCTTCATAAAATTCGAGAAAAAAATGAGAATAGAAGAATTAATCGTAAATAATGAGGAGAAAGATATATAAGTATGCAGAATGAAAAAATACTTCGTAAAAAAATGGGAGAGAAAATAAGGACTGTGGCGTTTCGTAAAAAGATGGGAGAAAAAATAAAAAAAGATATGAGAAATAAAAATTATGTCGAAAAAAGCAGAGAGAAAAAATATTTCGTAAAAAGACAGGAGAAAAATAGGGGAGTGTTGTCTCAAGGATAAAAAAATATTGAAACAGAAAAAAACTTCGTAAAAGGTAAGGAAAAAAAATTTTGTATATAATATACTTCGTAAAAATAATAGAGAAACAATAAAAAATAACAGATTATTTTGTTTCTTCGTAAAAACAGATGAGAAAAAAACTTGTTCGTAAAAAAGCAGGAGAAAAAATAGAAAACTTCGTAAAGAAAAAGTAGAAAAAATTTTCTCTTATTTTAGACTTCGTAAAAATGGTAGAAAAAAAAGAAATGCTTAACGACATTACTTCGTAAAAAAGTAGGAGGAAAAATACTTCGTAAAATGATAAGAGAATTTAAATATTTTTTGCATTAATATAGGAAGAAATTCTTTTTCAAAAAAAGAAGCTTCGTAAAAAAAAAGGAAAAAACAAAATTAGTTTTTTTTCTTTAAAAATACTTCGTAAAAAGAAAGGAGGAAAATTATTTCCTCCCCTTTTTAATATTTGCCATGATTTTTTTCATACAGGTTTTTTGAAAAATAGCAGATATCCAAATCTACATTTTCTTTTTCAAAAATTGGATAAATAATATTATCTCGAACAAATTCCCAATCACCACCTGCTAATCCACAACCAATCAATCCTGGCAATGCCACAGATACCCCTGTTTTTTTGGCTTTTACTGCAACTTGTTGCAATGCGTTTTCTAAAGCTGAATAGACTGTAGCCTTTTCTCCACATCCGTCTTGTCCAAAACAGTTTGCTATGATTTTTTTACCATCGAGGGTAGGAGTGTATAACACTTTTCCGAGCATTCCGCTACCATATCCATCGCATAAGCTTACATATTTAAAAAAATCCTGTTTTGAAATATTTTTCTTGACCGTAACTGCAATCCCGGCACCCATAACGCCTTTACAGTTGACCTGATGACAAATAATGCCTGCTTCGGATTGAAATACATCACCAATTTTTTCTCTAATCATATTAATGTGCTCCTTTCTAAAAATAAAATCAATAAAATATCATCCACCTTTAATATGAGTTTTTTTGAAAAAAATAACTTTTAAATTATTTTTTTTAGTTTTCTTACATGGAAAACTCATATTAAAAATAAAAGAGTAGTTTTTTTTCTTGCAGGTTCAGATACTGACTGACCTTCCGTTTGAAAAGTACGGAGCTTCCA
>JBGUKW010000110.1:0-15797 GCA_045114665.1 Candidatus Xenobia bacterium
AAAAAAAAGAAAGAAGCAGTAAGAAATATCCGTGAGGATTTCAATTTCTCGATGTGAGTATATTTAATCACATTTTGAGTAGCAGATTATCTTTTATTATCAACTTTAGTCAAAAGCATACAAGAAAATGGTCTTATAGGTTTTTATTTTAATAATAGAATTGGAGCTCCTGAAACATCTGCATTAATTGATTTTCCATGTATTGATTTATTAACGCAAATTATTATTTGGATTATATCTTGTTTTACAGTAAGTGTTCCAAGAATAATCTATTCATATTTAATAATAACATTTGTCTTAAATTCTGCCAGTATGGCTTGGTTTTTAAGAAAACTAAAAATAAATGTTGAATGTACATTTGTAATAAGTTTGTTATTTTCTTTTTCCTATTATCATTTTTATCGATATATATGCCATATCACATTGTCCAATTATATGTCTTTTGCAATAACAATGTATTTGGTATGTTGTATATTAGATATATTTGAAAATGAGAATAAATATACAATATTAACTTCTTCAATATTATTGGGAATGGGAAACCAATATTATTGTTTTTTTGGTCTTATTTTAATTTTACTTGCCTATATTTTTAAATTTATATCAAACAGCAAACAGTAAACGGTAAAATGATGACAATAAAAAATATAATTTTTTTTATTGTTATTGCTTCGGCTATAATTGGATTATTTCCCAAAATTTATTATTCCTTATGTAATGGCGTAAATACAGAAATTACAAGAAGAGAAATAAGAGAACAAGAAATATTTGGATTAAAAATAACTAAATTATTTATTCCAAATGGAAATTCAAAAATTAAACTATTTAGAGATATTTCTCAAAAATATTCAAATGAATGTTTTAATAAGTTGAATGAAAATGAGAGTAGTTATTTAGGGGTAATAGCATCAATAGGTTTTATTGCTCTATTTTCCTTATTTATATATTCCTTTATAAAAAAAGACAAATCAAATACAAAAACTTGGCTATTAATAGACTTTTCATCTTTTTCATCTATTTTTTTAATATTATTTGCAACAATAGGTGGTTTTGGTTATATTTTTAATATGATATTTACACCTATAATTAGATGTCAAAATCGTGTTTCAATTTTTATAATGGGATTATCTCTTCTTATTTTGGCTATTATTATAAACAAAATTTCAGAAAATAAAAAATTGTATTCTTATATAATTTGTTTTATTATATTAGTAGTTGGAATGTTTGAACAGTATGAAATAAAAATTTTTGATTATACAGTATTAGCACAACCACAAAAAAAATATGAAACATTCTTTTCATTTGTAGAGAAAAAACTTCCAAAAAATTCTATGATTTATCAATTACCTTATATTGACTTTCCAGAAGGTTTTTATTTAAATAATCTTGTTGAATATAAACATTCTATAGGTTATCTATTTTCAAAAAATCTAAAATGGTCGTATGGAGGTATAAGAGGTAGAAATTTAATAGCTCAAAAACTGAATATTGATAATGGTATGAGTTATTCTTTTTTGGAAAATATAAAAAAAAGTGGATTCAACGCAATATATATTGATATTGATGGATATGAAGATGAAGGTAAAGAAATTCTAAATTTTTATAATTCTTTAAATATAAAACCAATAATATCAGAAGATAAAAAACTTTATGTTTATGAACTATCAAATGTTAAATTAAATAGTCTAAAAGAATTAAGTTCAAAATATATTTTTGATAAAAAAGTGAAAAATGTTTCAGAATTCATCATAGAAATAATGAATAAAAATGATATTACTAAAACAGATAAAGAATTTAATGATTTAGTAAATGGTATTGTAAATTAAAATAATGATATTTATCTAAAACTTTATAAGATGGAATTTAATAGCATATCTAAACTATCTGATAAGAATTTTATTAATTATTTGTATAATACATTTTTTAAAAGAAATGAGTATGAAAATGAACAAATGTATTGGCTACAGGCAATTAAAGAAGGTATAACAAGAGAAGAAATTTATTGTATATTTTTGAATTCTAAAGAATTTAGAAATATACAATAAATTAGATATGGAGATGTAATATGAAAGTTGTTATTTTAGCAGGTGGATTTGGCACAAGAATAAGTGAAGAAAGTCATTTAAAGCCTAAACCGATGTTGGAGATAGGCGGAAAACCTATTCTTTGGCATATAATGAAAGAATATTCATATTATGGCTATAATGATTTCATAATATGTGCAGGTTATAAACAACATGTCATTAAAGAATGGTTCGCAAATTATTATTTACATAATAGTGATATTACTTTTGATTTTTCGCAGGGTGGCAAAATGGAAATTCACAAGACTTTTTCAGAGTCTTGGAAAGTTACGATCGTTGATACAGGTTTAAATACAATGACAGGAGGAAGAATCAAGAGAATACAGCCTTATGTTGGAAATGAACCATTTTTGATGACTTATGGTGATGGTGTCAGTGATATAAATATAAATGAACTTGTAAAATACCATAAATCAAATAATAGTGTTGCTACAATAACAGCTGCAAAAGTAGATCAGAGATTTGGAGTTTTGAATATATCTGAAAATAAAGTTACATCATTTAGAGAAAAAAGCCAAATTGATGGTGGGCGTATTAATGCAGGTTATATGGTTTTGGAGTCCAAAATTTTTGATTACATTAAAGATGATTCAACTGTTTTTGAAAAAGAACCAATGGAAACACTCGCAAATAATGGTCTTTTAACAGCTTATCTATTTGATGGTTATTGGCAGTGTATGGACACTAAAAGAGAAATGGATTTGTTGAATAAATTATGGGATGAAAATAGAGCACCTTGGAAAACTTGGAAAGATTAGGAATTTGTAAAATGAAAAAAGTAGTAAGTATTGCTATTCCAACATTTAATGAAGAAGAAAATATAAAGCCTTTAACAGAGGCTGTTATCGAAGAAATAGAAAAAAATTTACCAGAATATGATTATGAGATTTTAATCATAGACAATGACTCAACAGATAATACACGCCCTATTATAAGAGAATTGTGTAAAAATAATAAGAAAATAAAAGCTATTTTTAATGAAAAAAATTTTGGTCCAGAAAATTCGCCATATTTTGGATTATTACAAACAACAGGAGATTGCTCTATATTATTTTCAGCAGATTTTCAAGATCCATTGGAAATGATACATAAAATGGTGAGAGAATGGGAAAAAGGTTACAAAGTCATAGCAGCTGTTAAATCAAAAAGTAATGAATTTTTTCTAACTCGCTTTTTGCGTACAATGTGTTATAAAGTCATAAAAAAAATTTCTTCTACTGAAATAATAGAACATTTTACAGGTTTTGGCTGTTATGATAGAAGTATTCTTGATATACTCAGAAAAATAGACGATCCTATTCCTTTTTTGAGAGGTATTATTTCAGAATTTGCTTCAAATAAATTAGAAATGCCTTATGAACAGCAAGAGAGAAGAGCAGGAAAAAGTCATATAAAATTTTTTACACTATATGACATGGCAATGAGAAGTGTTACTTCTTATACTAAAATAGGCATCCGCTTTGCAAGTTTTTTGGGCTATATTGTAGCATTATTTAGTTTTATTATTGGAATGGTCTATTTTGTTTTAAAATTATTACATTGGTATGATTTTGGATTTGGAATTCCAGTTATTCTAATAGGCATGTTTTTTTTAGGGGCAGTTCAACTAATTTTTCTTGGATTAATTGGAGAATATATTTTCACAATTAATAAAAGATTGATGAATAGACCACTTGTTGTAATAAAAGAAAAAATTAATTTTGATGAGGAAAAAGAAGATGTTTAAAGATAAAAATATTTTGATAACAGGGGCAACAGGTCTAATAGGAAGTCATTTAGCAAATAAATTGTCAGAAGAAAAAGCAAATCTAATATTGGTAGGCAGAAATATTCAAAAATTAGACTCTGTTTTTGAAAATAATGACAATATAAAAAAAATAGCCTGTGATATAACAGCTGATTTGCCAGATAACTTACCTGAACTTGATTATATTTTTCATGCTGCAGGACCAATATCTGGAAATGACATAAAACAATATCCAGTAAATTTAATAAAAGCAAATATTTTTGGTCTTATGAACTGTTTTGAATTTTTGAGAAAACAAAAAGAAAGAACAGGAAAAACTGGAAGAATTATAGTTTTTTCATCTGCCACTGTCTATGGAATTAATAAACAAGATAAGGATATATCATTAAAAGAAGAAGAAACAGAAACAGCTGATTCTTTGGACTTTATACAGTCTATCTATTCAGAATCAAAAAGAATAGTTGAAGTCATTGCTAAATCATATTATAAGCAATATGAAATTGAAACAGTAATTGCAAGAATTGCCTATGCTTATGGATACACAAAATTTGCTCCACAAACAGCATTTTATGAATTCATAAAAAAAGCGATAAATGGCGAAGATATCATTTTGAATAATCCACAAATTCCAAGAAGAGATAATATATATGTTGAAGATGTTGTATCAGGACTTTTACTTCTTGCAGAAAATGGAATATCTGGTGAATCATATAATTTGTCATCAAATGGAGATGAAAGCAATTTTAAAGGAATGGACGAGATGGCAAATATTATTGTTGACTGCGTAAATAAAAAATTTGGCAAAAATACAAAAGTAATTGATCCTGAAAACAAGAATAGAAAACCTGGAACAATGCTGAATAATTCTAAAATAAAATCACTTGGTTGGAAAATTAATACAGATATTGTAACTGGAATAGAAAAAACTGTTGAAAAATTTATTAATTTGATGAGGGAATAATCATGTTTGAAAATTATACAGAAGAAAAGGCAAGAAAAGAGATTCTTTCACTTGTGGAAGAATACTGTAATAAATTTCATAAAAAAGTTGAATACAAAGACGGAGATAGAATCCCCTATGCTTCTCGTGTCTATGATTCAAAAGAGATGACAAATTTAGTTGATTCATCATTGGAATTTTGGCTTACATCAGGAAGATATACAAGAGAATTTGAAAAAAAGTTTGCAGAATATTTAAATATAAAATATTGTTCTTTGGTAAATTCTGGTTCTTCTGCAAATTTACTTGCATTTATGACATTGACATCCCCACTTTTGAAAGAACGACAGGTAAAAAGAGGAGATGAAATGATAACAGTTGCAGCTGGTTTTCCAACTACTGTTACTCCTGCACTTCAATATGGAGTTGTACCTGTTTTTGTAGATGTAACTATTCCTCAATATAACATAGATGTAACTTGTTTAGAAAAAGCATTGTCAGATAAGACAAAAGTTGTCATGATTGCCCATACACTTGGAAATCCATTTGATTTAAAAACAGTTTCTGACTTTTGCAAAAAAAATAATCTTTGGCTTATTGAAGATAATTGTGATGCACTTGGTTCTAAATATACGATTGACGGAAAAGAATATCTTACAGGAACTGTCGGAGATATTGGAACATCGAGTTTTTATCCTCCACACCACATGACAATGGGTGAAGGTGGAGCTGTCTATACAAATAATCCTCTTCTTCACAAAATAATTAGATCGATTAGAGATTGGGGAAGAGAATGTATGTGTAGTTCAGGACAAGACAATCTATGTGGTCATCGTTTTGATGGTCAATTTGGAGAATTGCCAAGAGGATATGATCACAAATATGTATATTCTCATTTCGGATATAATTTGAAGGCTACAGACATGCAAGCAGCAATAGGAGTTGCTCAGATAGAAAAGTTTCCACAATTTGTAGAAAGAAGAAAACACAATTTTTCAAGATTACTTACAAATTTAAAAAATGCAAATGTTGAAGAAAAACTTATATTGCCTGTTCCATGTGAAAATAGCGATCCAAGTTGGTTTGGTTTTATGCTGACTTGTAAAAATGGAACAGACAGAAATAAAATTGTAAGATATATAGAAAATAAAAAGATTCAAACAAGAATGTTATTTGCAGGCAACATAATTAAACATCCTTGTTTTGACAGTATTAGAAATACAAATGCCTATAGAGTTGTTGGAAATTTAGAAAATACCGATTACATAATGAACAATACATTTTGGATCGGTGTATATCCTGGAATGACAGATAAAATGATTGACAAAATGTCAAATACAATTATAGAAGCATTGGAACTGCAATGAAAAATATTCAACTATTAGATTGTACTTTAAGAGATGGCGGATTTGGTCTTGAAGACGCTTTTTATAAAAATTTGTCTAATTTAAAATTTTCTTTGGAAGATATAGATATTGTGGCAAATCAAATTTCTAATGCAAATGTTGATATTGTCGAGATTGGAGCTATAGAAATTTCTAAAGATGATAAAACAGAATTTGCAATTTATCAAAAAATTGAAGATATTTCGAAAAAGATTCCAAAAACAAACAAAAAAGGACAAATATTTTCAGTTCTTTACAGGGGACCTGATACGCCTATTGAAAATATACCTGATTGGAATGAAAATTTAATAACTGGAGTTAGAGTAATTCTAAGGTATTCAGAATTAAAAAAATCTTTAGAATTTTGTAAATCACTTTCAAAAAAAGGATACAAAACTTTTGTTCAGCCTATGCTGACTATGAGATATTCTGAAGATGAAATTGACATGCTAATAGATTATGCAAATGATATGAATGCCTATGCCCTTTATTTTGTTGACAGTTATGGATATATGCAAAAATCAGATATTGAGCGTTTTTTTTATAGATATAATGAAAAATTAAATCCAAATATCAAAATAGGATTTCATGCACATAACAACATGAATTTAGCATTTTCAAATGCTATTGCTTTTTTAAATATAGAAAATAAGGACAGAGATATAATAGTGGATTCATGTATAACTGGAATGGGTCAAGGGGCAGGAAATCTGCAGACAGAGATAATTTCAGATCATCTAAATAAATATTTTGGCAAAAATTATGACTATGGATATATTCTTGATGCTTGTGATGTCATAGAAAAATATTGTGAACCAGTTTTGTGGGGCTATTCTGTTACAAGACTTCTTCCTGCAATACATCAAGTCGCATATAAATATTCTGTCATGTTAAGAGCAAAACATAAATTTTCCTATAGAGAAATAAATGATATTTTGTCAAATATCCCTGAATCCTTACGACACAGATACACGGAGGAGAATCTATTAAAATTGTTAAGAGATCTTTTTTTTATGTAATTTAACGCCTTATGCGAGTTGATCAATATTTTAAAATCTCCTCAAGAAAGCTTCTATTTAGCCATGCAGTGACAAAATGGCAGTAAATAGGCATATATTTGGTAGTTTTCAGAAACTTTTTATTTACTTATTTTTTTGAATTAATAAACTCCTAACAAGTGAACTAAAAATTTGACAGATGACAAAAAAATAATATGTTAGTAAGAGACTATATAATTAAAATTTTAATAGATAATGGGGGACAAGAGACAAAAGAGGGGCAGACTGGAGGACCGCATGCGTTTGGCATCCCTGGTGGAGTTATATTGCCTCTACTTCATTCTATGAAATTGCAGGCTCCTCATATTGTTCCACATTTGGCTTACAATGAGCAGACTGCTGGTTTTTGTGCATGTGGTTATGCACAGGCAAGTGGTAAATTGGCTATAGCCTATGCCATAAGAGGACCAGGTATTTTTAATATGCTTACAAGTATTGGAGAAGCATATCAAGAGTCATTGCCTGTATTGTTTATTACAGCCCATGGAGATAGAAGAATATCTGACAAAAGATTTTCAGAAAATCAAGAAATAGATTTAATTCCATTCCTCAGCAATATTACAAAATTTTCTGCAAATATTGATTCTTTAGATGATTTAAAAAAAGTTGATTATGCTTGTAAAATTGCAACTGAAAAACGCAAAGGTCCTGTTTTCCTTGATTTTTCTACAAAATTATTTAATCAAGAAATTACATTTGAATACAGTTATATAAACGAATTTAAAACAAAATATGATACTAAATCAGCAATAGATTACATATATTCGAAATTAGAAAATGCCAAAAGACCTGTTGTTTTAATTGGGGATGGTTTAAGAAATCTCGATTGTTATAGTCTATTCAAAGATTTGAAAATTCCTTTCATTTCGAGCAGAGGTTCACAGGATTTAATTTCAAATTCTCCATATTATTTTGGATATATTGGAAGCCATGGAATAAGATATAGCAATTTTATTTTGTCAAAAGCCGATTTGATTATATCTATCGGAAATAGATTGGCTTTCCCCATAAATTCAAAAAGTTTTAGACCATTATTTGAAGATAAATTTGTAATTCAACTTGATATTGATGAAAAAGAATATAAAAAAGAACTTAAAAAAATAAAATTTTTTAAAGTAAATGCTGAAAATTTGCCAAGTATTGAATGGGAATGTGATAAAAATTGGCTTGATACATGTAATGAATTAAAAAATAAATTATATGATTATGATACAACAATTTTTGTCTCAAAACTTGAAAAAGTGATAAAAAGATATGATGAAAACACATTATTTGTCTGTGATGTTGGAAATAATGAATTTTGGTTTTCAAGGGCTTTTGAAAAAGTAAGACCTAATTGTAATGTTCTCTATTCCAAATCTTTTGGAACACTTGGAGTTGCAATAGCAAGGTCAATAGGGGCATATTATGCGACAGGAAAACATATTGTCTGCGTGATAGGTGATCAAGGTTTTCAATATAATATTCAAGAGTTACAATATCTTTCACAATGGAAATTGCCAATAACAATAATATTGGTAAATAATTTCAGATCAGGTATGATTTTAGACCATGAAAGAAAGTTATTCGGTGAAAATCTTTTACATGTTACAAAAGAATCAGGATATTCAACACCTGATTTTGAAAAAGTAGCAAATGCTTATGGAATCAAATATTTAAAAGAGATTGAACAATTAAATGCTAAAATAGAAACTCCTGAATTATATGAAATTAAGATTGACGAAGATATTGAACTTATCCCATATCTTCCAAAAGGCAATTTATGCCAAGATTTAGAGCCAAAATTGGAGAATTATCATGAATGTTGATTTTTACAAAAATAAAAAAGTATTTATTACTGGTCATACTGGTTTTAAGGGAAGTTGGATGTGTAAAGCTCTTTTAATTGCTGGGGCTGATGTCATAGGTTATTCTTTAAATCCTCCAACAAAGCCATCACTATTTGATCTATGCAATATAAAGAAAGATATAAATTCAATAAATGGCGATATTAGAAATCTTGCTTTTTTGCAAAAAGTATTAAATGAGACAAAACCTGATATTGTTATTCATATGGCAGCACAGCCTATTGTTAGAGATTCATATAAAAATCCAGTATATACTTATGAGACAAATGTGATGGGAACTGTAAATATTTTGGAAGCCATCAGAAATTGTCCAAGTGTAAATTCTGTTATAAATGTAACTACAGATAAAGTATATCTAAATCGTGAATGGAATTGGGGCTATCGCGAAAATGAAGAACTGAATGGTTTCGATCCATATTCAAATTCCAAATCTTGTTCAGAACTTGTAACAAGTAGTTATAAAAATTCTTTTTTTATGAATAGGGATATTTCAGTTTCTACATGTAGAGCAGGAAATGTCATAGGTGGTGGAGATTTTGCCAATGACAGAGTTATACCTGATTGTGTGAGAGCTATTGAAAATAAAAAAAGTATTATTGTCAGAAATCCATATTCAATACGCCCATATCAACATGTAATGGAGACTATAGGAGCTTATTTAATGATTGCAGAAAGGCAATATGATAACAAAGAATTAGAAGGTTGTTATAATATCGGTCCTAATGAAGAAGATTGTTGGAAAACAGGAAATCTTGTTTCTATGTTTTGTGAAAAATGGAATGAAAAAAACAAAACAAAGATTAATTGGAAAAATGTAAGTGATAATGTCTATCATGAAGCTAATTTTCTAAAATTAGACTGTTCAAAAATAAAATTTGTTTTTGGTTGGAAACCAAAATGGCATTTAACAACAGCTATTAATAAAGTAGTTGATTGGAGTATGGAATATTTGTTTGGCAATGATGTAGAAGAAATTACAGATAGACAGATAAAAGAATATTTTGAGTAATAAAGTAAGTTAAATTCTCATGTAACAAACTCTCAAAATAAAAAAAGGGTCTGTGAAAAAATATTTACTTTTTTCACAGACCCTTTTTTATTTAATTATTATTTTAAATTAAGTGCTAATGGTGGTCTTGATGTTGTTGACAATATTAGTTTTGCTGGTTCAGATTCCTGTGGAACTTCAAAAACTATATATCCAAAGTTTGATCCACCTGGTCTTAAAACTACGAGCCAGAAATTGCTAAGACCTTCACTATATTCATAAATTCTTTGCTTGTTGTCCATCAATGCAAATTTTCCTGTATAAATTTGTACTTCATTAGAAACATTTTGCTGTGATAAATGAACGACAACAAACTTATTTGAAGGATTTGACACACTCTGTGCTTTTACTTGATCTTTATTTTCTACATTTGTAACAGCAACTTTAAAGACATCATTTTCACCAACTACAGGAATGAAAGGCTCTTCAATAAAGCCACCTGCTGGGGCTTTAATTGCTACTGTACTTGATTTAATATTACTGCTTTTTGGTATAGAAGCAGTTTTCATTAATTTTGCATTTCCCATAAATGAAGCTATATTTGATGAGTTTGCTTCATAAGAATATATGACATTGTTACTTTTTCCATCATATATTGAAGCAATTCCTGTACAATTTGCTATTTCATAATATGGAACATATATTGTACTTCTATATCTAATCGCTTTACCTACTACATTTTTACCATTTATAATGATTCTTTTCTGCTGAGGATTCCATTTACAAGATTTGCCAAGAGCATTTGTTACTGCTTTAACTGGTACATATACAGTACCCTTATTTATTATTCCAGTACCTACTGAATTATTTCCAACAATTACATTTACTATTTTTATTTGGGTATATCCTGGAGTACAGAAAAGAAAAATAGATATAAGTAAGGATAATGTCAAAAATGTAGTTTTATTTATTATTTTTGCCATAAAAGCTCCTTTCTTAATTTATTTACATCTTGTTTTTGAGTATATTTTCTTTTTTATTTAACACCTGTTAAGAGCTCTTCTGAAATTTCAGCGGCTCTATTGAGTGCTTCTTCTGGTTCTTCTACATTTGAAACTGCATCGAACAATGCGTCACTTATCAATCCTCTCATAGATTCCCAAGCAGATGTACGAGGTTGAGTTACTCCATATTTCAACTCTTCCATTCCAACTTTATATCCTGGAAATTTTTCAACATATTTTTTATATATTGGGCTGTTATATGTTGAATATCTAACAGGAAGGTAACCTGTTTTCATTGCAAGTTCTGCATTATTTTCTGTGTTTGTAAGATATTTTATTAATTTCCAAGAAGCAAGTTTCTTAGTTTCATCTTTTGAGAAAATAGCAAGATTTGTTCCTGCACATTGTACTGCTTTTGATGTTCCTGAAGGTAATGTTGCTACACCAGAATTAAATTTACATTTATTTTTTACATCTTCTATTCTTGCACTTGTTTCAATAGTGAAAGCTGCATTTCCATCTAAAAATTCTTTATATGAATTAAAAGTAGGTTTGCCAGCTTTTCCATCAACTGCATTTGCAAGTTCTGTCCAATACTTTAGAGCTTCAAGTCCTATATTGTCATTAAATGTAGGTTTATTGTCTTTTATAAAAGTACCATTATTTGAATAGATTAAATGACCTATTGCATCGACAACTGGAGTATAAATTATTCCATATTTAGAAGAATCTGATTGAGCAATTTTTATAGATGCTTCTTTTAATTCTTTCCAAGTTTTTGGAACTTTAACTCCGTATTTATCAAGAATATCTTTATTGTAATAAAGAACAAAAACACTTTTATTAAATGGAGCTGTCCACATTACACCATTATAAGAACAGGCATTTTTAAATAAAGGAATAAAATCTTTTTTGTCTGCCTCTGTCATAGCATAAGGTGTATTATCAAAATGTGAAAAAGGTGTTATTGCATTTATTTCTACAAACTGTGTGGTCCAATTTTCATAGACCTGTGAAATATCAGGTTGTTTTCCCTCTGCAAGTCCCTGTATAAGTTGACGATAAAGACAGGAATAATTATTTCCATAAAGGCGTAAATCTGGAGTTGATATAGCCTTTAGCTTTACAATTATATCAGGGTTTTCCTTCATAAAATTATTAGCTAATTTGTCAATTACTTCTTTTTTCTCGCCTCTCATTGCATGCCAAAGTTCTATAGTAACTTTTTCTTTTGCAAAAATAGGCATGGCAGTTATAACTAACAAACATAAACAGAAAAAGAAAGCAAATATTTTTTTCATAAAAATAGAATTTCCTCCTTAATCAGTCCTGAAAAAAGACTCTAATTTTTTATCCATGTATTAAGTCAATAGCTAATGGTGGCTGATTTAAGGCATTCAATATAAGTTTAGAAGCTCTCGAACTTTTTGGTACTTCAAAGACCAAATAGCCGTAATTTACTCCACCTGGTTTTAAAATTGAAAGCCAATAATTACTCAGTCCTTCCATATAATCATATATATGAGAATTTTCATCTGAAAGAGTGAATTTTCCTGTATAAATTTGAACATCTGAAGAAATATTTTGTTGGGAAACATAGATAACAAAATATTTATTTCCTGCTGAAGCATTATATCTGTTTTTTATAACAGAAATTTCTTCCATGTCTGTTACTGTTACAGAAAAAACAGAATTTTTTCCGCTTTTCTGAGCAAAAGCTCCTTTTGATTGAATTGCTGGAATATTTGTCATATATGTTGACAACTTACTTTCAGGTGAAGGAACTCCAGAATATGAGATATTTCTTGGAAGTTTTAGCCCTTCTGCCAAAGTTCCTTTTGCTCCTACAGGTCTTATTGTATCTTTTGGATCTGATTTGGCATTACTTGAAGGATACATAGTTGATAGATTGTCATCTATTGAAGTAGTTTGTATTGAGTTGCTTTTATTTGCAACATTATTATAAGGCATGTTGTTTACAGATAAATATAAATCTCTTGTCTGTTTATTATATTTTATTGCTCCTCCAAATGTGTTTGCAACTTCTTTTGCAGAAGCATATATTATTCCATTTCTTCTTACAAATTGCGAAATTTGTACACCATTGAATATTACTATTCGGGAAGAAGGAAACCAAGCAACATAAGTTCCAAGTTTTTCAGCTACAACTTCAAGAGGTATATAAGCTGTTCCATTTGATAATATAATTTTGCTTCCTGTATCATTTCTGTTTATAAATAATTTTTCTGCGGCTTCAATTTTAGAAAAACTTAATAATGTAATTAATATTCCAAATATTAGAACCGCCAAATTTCGATTCATATTTTTTCCTCCTTTTGTATTCATTTCATATTATTTGATATTATTATAATCTATATCTTTTACAGAATTGTTACAATTTTTATTAAATTTTATATTTTTTGTAAATTTTTTATTACAGATATTAAAAATATTTTAAATTATTAAAAAAGAGGAAAAGAATAACAAATATTTAAAATATATTTTTTTAAAAATAGTTGATATTTTTTTTTTGATGTTGTATAATTACACAGCTAATCTTTATATGGGAGCTTTTTTTTATGGAACCCGGCGAAGCCGAATTTAAGGAAAGATTCTCTCTTGTAGGGAGCAATGTCAAAATTTTTTCGGGAAATGCCCATCCACGGCTTGCCTATGATATATGCCGTTATTTGGGACTCCCATTGGGTAGATCACTCGCTTCAACTTTTCAAAATGGTGAAACTCGTGTAAAAATTGAAGAGACAGTAAGAGGAAAAGATGTATATATTGTACAGCCTATATGTGGAAGAGTAAATGACAGTCTTGTCGAACTACTCTTGATGATAGATGCTGTTGCAAGGGCATCTGTCAAAAAAGTAACTGCCATAATACCATATTATGGTTATGAAAAACAGGAGAAAAAAACTTCTGGAAGAGAGCCTATAGCTGCAAAATTATTTGCAAATATATACACAGTTGCTGGAGTAAATAGAATTATAACAGTTGATTTACATTCAGCAGCTATACAGGGATTTTTTGATATACCTGTTGACAATTTGACTTTTTTCCCATTGTTGTTTAACTATTTTGAGAAAAAATTAAAAGGCGAAGATATTGTTGTTGTATCACCTGATTCTGGAGGTGTTTCAAGGGCAAAAGTATTTGCAGATCAGATGAGAGCTTCACTTGCTATTATTTTTAAGAGAAGAAATAGACCCGACCAAGTCGAAGCTATTGATTTTATCGGAGATGTAAAAGGTAAAACTGCCATTATAATTGATGACATGATATCTACTGGTGGGACTTTAATTCAAGCATCGAGAATATTAAAGCAAAATGGGGCTGAAAGGATTTTTGCTTGTGCTACACATCCTTTATTGGCAGGAAGTGCGATAAAGGATATTGAAAATTCTGATATTGAAGAAGTTGTTGTTGCAGATACTGTGCCACTTCCTATTGAAGCACAGAGAGGAAAATTTTTGTATTTGTCCGTTGCGCCTCTTATAGCAGAGTCTGTAAGGCGCGTTCATTATAATTTATCTGTAAGTATGCTTTTTGACTGGAGGAAAAAATATGAAGCAAATAGCGATTGAAGCAAAAAAAAGAGAAATGGGTAAAAAAGAAAGAAACATCATTCGCAAGGAAGGCGGAATTCCATGTGTTGTTTACGGAAAAGATATAACATCTTTTTGTATTTCTGTAAATGAAAGAACATTTGAAAAAGAACTTCATGCCCATGGAATGAATGCACTTTTTAATTTGGTTATAGACAAAGACCAATATACAGCAATGATTGCTGAAATTCAGAGAGAACCATTGTCAAAGAAGATTAAACACATTGATTTCCACAAAGTAGCTCTTGATACAGCTGTTACAGCAACTGTTCCTGTACATCTCGATGGAGATTGCAAAGGCGTAAGAGAAGGTGCTATATTAGAACAACTTATGTGGGAAATTGAAATTGAAGCTCTTCCATTGAATGTTCCAGACCATATCGTAGTTGATGTAACAAATCTTGGTCTTGGCGAAGAATTAAAGGTAGCTGAATTAAAGGCTCCAGAGGGTGTTTCTTTTATATCTCCTGCTGATGAAGTAGTAGTAATTGCTGCAAAACCAAAGAAGGAAGAAGAAGAGACAACTGAGACAGCTGAAGCAACAGCTGAGCCACAGGTTATCAAAAAAGGCAAAGAAGAAGAGGAAAAATAGTAACTTTTCTACAGAATTTAAAAAAATCGGTGTTGAAAAATTTTTCAACACCGAATTTTTTTTTATTTAGGTATATATTTAAAATAAAAAACTGGCAAGTTTTTGGCAATCACTTTATAAAGACAACTTTATTTTCTTGTAGTAAAATAATCACCTCAACAAAGAGCACTCTTTGAATATAAAAAAAAATCGGAAGTGAAATTAAAGTGATATATTTTACTCTTGAAGACCTATGGGACTATTATGCTTTATCTTTAGAAGATAAAATTTTCTTAGAACACAGAGATGATAATAAATTTTATAAATATTTAGCTACAAAAAATTTAGCTACAAAAAAAATAATAGATTTTATAAAAAATTTAAAATCAAAAGGAGGAAAACTTAAGCTCTTAAAAATATAGATAAATATAGTAAAAAGTATTAAAATATACTCATATAGATTATACAGAGGATAAAGAAATTGCTAAAAGCCTTCAAAACAGAAATTAATCCAACTGAAGAACAAAAAGAAATAATCAATAAAACTATAGGCACTTGT
>JBGUKW010000111.1:0-27087 GCA_045114665.1 Candidatus Xenobia bacterium
GATGGATATTTTGCCTGTAGTATTGGGGAAGGCACAAGCTATGACACAATTCAAGAGTACATCAAGAATCAAGGTTAAAGGGAGCCAGAAAAGTGCTCAGCTAAAGACTGACCACTTTTCTGGCTCGAAAAATATAAAAAAATTGCCCTGATGATTTTCAAGGCAATTTTATTTTTTTTAAACAATAAAAAATTAATTTTCACGGTACTATGTTTTTATAACTCAAAATCTTTTTTGATTCAACATCTATTTTTAATAAAGCATAAGAAGAACCATAACAACCTGTATGACATATAGCAGTATCATTTACATAAGCAGGCTCTGAAAATTTTTCATGTGAATGACCTGCAAGGATCAAATTAATAAAACTACATTCTTTAGCAATTTCCATATCTTCTTTTAGTCCAGAATGTGAGAGAAGAATTATATAATCGCTCTGTTCTTTTAATTTTGCTTCAATAGCTTTCATCGCTTTGACATAATCTTCAAAATAACCACATGCAATACTTGACAAAAGCAACCTTGTAGAAAATTGAATAGGAGAAAGTCCAATTATTCCAATTCTAAAACCCGCTTTTTCAACAATTATAAAATCTCTCAAATGAATATAATCTTTTGTAGAATGAAAATTTGCAGAAAGCATTGGAAATTTGATAGCTTTTATTCTCCCCTCCAAAACTCTTGGAAAATAGCTAAATTCCCTATTACCCATAGTCATTGCAGAAAAATTTGCCAAATTCATCTCTTCAAAAATAGGTTCATGAAACTTAAAAACAGTGCAACTTCCCAAAATAGCATCGCCACTGTCCAAAAGAATCAAATCCTCAGAAGGTTTTGGCAATTTTTTTAAAATAGAAGAATGACCATGCAAATCTGTCGTATGTACAATATTCAACATTTTTAATTTTTGATACTGTAAAATATTTCTATAATTTTCTAAATAATTTTCTGGTAAATTTATTACGCAGAAAATATAATTCTAAATTTTAAATTTACAGACTTTTTATCATATAGATTTTTCAATGTTCACTAGAAGATATCCAATAAGGGAAGTAAGCAAAAGCAGCTCCACCTGCAAATCCCCAAAAACCTGCTAACATAGCTTTAGTTAAATCAAAAAATCCATAATTAGCAAGAAAAGTAAAAATAAATCCCAAACACGCAAATGAAATAATCATAATATATTTTGCTTGTGTGTTATCAGGAGTTTGTTGTTGATCATTAGAAAAAGGAACATTAACCTTTGTTTGCTGTTTGACTAAACTTGTAGTATTTTTATTTTCTTCGTTCTGTTGTTTAACTAAATTTACATTATTACTATATGTATTTTTTTTAACTTTAGAATTTTTTTTATTCTTATTTTTAAAATTAGTGTTTCTACTCATTTTCTATAAAATTTCACTTATAAATTTTGCAATACGTTTGACAGCTCCCAATTCCCCCAAATTATTCTTTACTTCATTGAGATCAGATAACATTTGTTTTCTCTCTGGTGTATCATCTAATAATTTTAAGGTCTCTATAGTAAGCCTTTCTGGGTTTACTTCATCTTGAAGTAATTCTGGAACAATTTTCCTTTGAACTACAAGATTTGGAGCAGCAAAAAAATCTACTTTTATCCCCAACAATTTTCCCAAACAATAATCAGGCCAAGCCAAACGATACACAACCGTCATTGGAACTCCTGCTATAGCAGCTTCTAATGTGGCAGTACCTGAAGCAGTAACAGTAGCCCTCGCATTTTTAAAAGCCTTATAACTTCCACCTGTTACTATTTTATAAGGGATAGTAACATCTTTTTTAAAATATGATTCAATAAGAGATTTATTCTTTTCAGATGAAGCAGGAATAATAAAAAATAGATCATCCCTCTTATCCAACAACATCTTCATAGTCTTTATAAAAATATTCATAAGAGAATCTATTTCTTGTTTTCTACTACCTGGTAAAAATGCAATTACTGTCTTATCATTAGGAGTTATATTATCGTCACAAGAATCAAGTTTTTCTTTTACTATATCAACTATAGGATGTCCAAAATAATAATGTGGAAGGTTGAATTGTTTGTATGTTTCAACATTGGATGCAAAAACTGGAATAACATAATCCGAGGCAGAAACAATAGATTGAAGCCTTTTCTCAGATTTACACCAAGCAGAAGGTGGGAAAAAATAGACAGTCTTAAATCCAGCTTTTTTGGCTACTTTCCCCATACGCATATTCCATGCAGGGGAATCAATCATAAAAACCAAATCAGGCTGAAATTCAAATAATTTCCGTTTTATTGTATACCAACATTTAATCAAAAAAGGAATCTTTCCTAAAGCATGCCAAGGACCAACGAAAGACATACTCGACATACTATTACAGACAAGCTCAACTCCTTGTTCTTCACAAAGGTCTCCACCCATTCCAGAAATTATTATGTCTTCATCTATTAATTTTTTTAGCTCACGAATGACAAAAGAGCCTTGAAGGTCTCCTGAAGGCTCTCCCGCCATAATAAATATTTTTTTTGACATAAAATTTATAATATTATTTCAAATTACCAAAAGCCAATTTATTTATTTTTGGATTTCGGAAATTAATTTTTAACGACAAAACTTAAATTAGTAGCTATTTCTGTTAATATCTGAAAATAAATTCAAAATTTGAAATAAAGTCCCTTATAAACTAATTTCTGTATCTTTGTCTTTTTTAACTTTAGAATCTCTCTTGAAACAAATCCCTCTTTTTGAATCAAATCTAACAAATTCAAGAATATGTTGCATTTCCTTAGATGAACAATCCATTGTTTCTATCTCAGCAATAGCATCTAATCTATTTTTCTGACAAAAAATTGAATAAGCTCTCTTTATTAAATTTCTTGTTTCTAAATCAATTCCATGTCTTCTCAATCCAACTACATTTAAGCCATAAAATCTTTCAGGTGAACCAGCAATCATACTGAATGGTGGCACATCTTTAGTTATTCGAGAACAACCACCAACCATTGCAAAACTGCCAATTCTTACAAACTGGTGAACCCCAGTCATTCCACCGATTACTGCATTATCTTCGATATGAACATGACCTGCAAAAGAAGCAGCATTTGAAATGGTGATGTTAGAACCAAGATGACAATTATGTCCTACATGTACATATGCCATTAAAAAATTATTATCTCCAACAACAGTTTCATTTCCTGCACCTGTAGCACTATGAATTGTTACAAATTCTCTTATAAGATTGCCTGAGCCTATTTTTACATAAGTAATCTCAGATGGCTTAAATTTTACATCTTGTGGAGGAGTGCCAATAACTGCTCCGTGGTAAATTTTACAATTTTTGCCTATCTCTGTATAACCATCTATTTTTACACTTGAATCTATTATACAGCCTGAATCTATTTTAACATGAGGACCAATCACACAGAAAGGTCCTATTTCCACATCCTCAGCAATTTGTGCCGAAGGATCAACTATTGCGGTTGGGTGAATTGACATTTAAACTATATATCTCCCTTAAAATAATTCTTTTTTAACAAATTGTTTATGCTTAACAACATAAAATAAAAATATTTGAATGGTCTTACACAACCATCATAAAGGTTGATCTTCCCAACCTTAACATCCTTAAAAATCTTCTATCTGAAGAAATTTTGCGAGATCAGATGAATCAGACATCTTGACCATTTTCATATTATCAACTGCTTTTATAGCAAGCTGAAGTGCATTTTTGCCATCTTCTCCAGTAACAAGTGGAGTCTTATGACCTATCACACATTCCGTAAAATGTTCAAGTTCCAATCTAAGTGGTTCACTCTTTCTTATAGGAATAAACTCAGGAGGATTTGTATGACCTTCTTTTGGAAGATTAACAACAGACAATGTTTGATTTATAAAATCGAGATTAAATGTTCTCAAAGGTTCTATAACTTTTAAAGTTCTCTGTCTTTCTCCACTTATACGACTTGCCAAAAGACTTGCTATTGCTCCGTTTTCAAATAAAATTTGGACATGTGCAATATCTTCTTTTTTTGAATATAGAGACAATCCATAAGCCTGAACATCAGCAACAGGACTTTTTACTATTGTCAAAAGGATATCCAAATCATGTATCATTAAATCCCAAATAACACCTATATCTAAGTTTCTTTTACTTGGGTAGCCAATTCTTGAAGATTGTATATAAACTGGACTTTTCAACATCTTTTTGAACTGAATAACCGCTGGATTAAATCTTTCCAAATGTCCTACTTGAAGAACGAGATCTTTTTCTTTTGCCAAATCAACAATTTCTTTTGCTTCAAAAAGCATATTTGTTATTGGTTTTTCAACAAACACATGAATGCCATGATTCAAAAAATCCATTGCCATTCTGTGATGAAGACTTGTCGGAACAGCCAAACATACTGCATCTATCTTACCAAATAATTCTCTATAATCTTTAAAATATTCCGTATTAAATTTCTTGGCATATTCACGAGCAGTTTCTTCATTAATATCGGATAATCCAACTAATTTAACATTTGGTATTTCGGAAAAAACACGAGCATGATTTTTTCCCATACTTCCGATTCCGACAACCGCAACACCGATCGTCTTGTCCATCTTATACATCCTTTCAAAATTACAATATATACTAAAAGATAAAAATTCGCTTTTTCAAAAATATAATCCTTCAGAAAAGTTTTTAGAATATTATGCCTTAATTATAGAACAAAGCATTGTTCCTTCTGCCACTACTTTCCCATCAACTTTAGCATAAGCAATCATCTTGCCCACATTTCTCTTAACTTGTGTTATCTCAACTTCTATTCTAAGTTGGTCTCCAGGTCTGACAGGTCTTTTAAATCTCACTTTATCAAGTGCTGCAAGATATGGAAGACATCCCTTAAATTCTTCACTTGAAAGAATCAAGCAAGCTCCAACCTGTGCCATTGCCTCTGTTAGAAGAACTCCTGGCATAATTGGATGTCCTGGAAAATGACCCTGAAAGAAAGGTTCATTTACTGTAACATTCTTTATACCAACAGCTTTTCTATCTTCCACTTCAAGTATTCTATCAACAAGAAGAAATGGGTATCTGTGAGGAATAACTTCTTGTATTTTTTGTATATCCATATATTTATCTCCCTATTTTTTCTAAAATTGATGCAAACTTTGTATTTAATCTATGACCTGATCTGATAGCTATTATATGGGCATTAAAATTAAATCCACAAAGTGAAATATCACCTATTAAATCAAGACATTTATGTCTTACTGGTTCATTATAAAAATTTAAATCTGACATATAGCCATCTTCCTTTATAATCAAAGCATTTGACAAATCTCCACCTTTTGCCAAACCTTTTTCAAGAAGTGGCTTTATCTCTTCATAAAATGCAAATGTCCTTGCAGAAGCAATCTCTTTTACAAAATCATCTTCAGAAGGTGTAAAAGTAAATATTTGAGTTCCAACTATAGTTTTAGGGTAATCAAAAACAAATGTATATTTCAATTTATCACTTGGTATGGCAACTATAGAAGAATTACCATCTTCTATATATTGAGGAATTGTAAAATCAACTTTTTTTATAGGCTCTTCAAACTCAGTAAAACCTGCATTTAAAAATAATTCACACCACTTTTTAGCAGAACCATCTAAAATTGGCATTTCTGGACCATCAATATAAACTTTTATATTGTCAATACCAAAAGATTTAACAGTTGCCAAAAAATGTTCAACAGTTGAAACTGAAAATTGATCATTTCCTAAAACAGTACATCTTGTTGAATTGACAACATTAGAAGCAAGTGCCTTTATTGGCTTATATTCTTCATGATGTTTATCAAAGAATAAGATACCTTCATTGGGATTTGCAGGAACCATTTCAGCTATAGCTTTTTTTCCTGTATGTATCCCCACACCTTCAATAGAAAATTTTCTCGATATTGTACGCTGCAATTTTTTCTCCTTAATTACTATCTATTTTTCTTTTCAGACCTACTTGTAAATAAGAATTGTACAGGGTAACAAGAAGAAGCCTCTGGAATTGTTACTATTTTACAATTTAAAGTTTCATTAGCCCGCAATTTTATCTGTTTTATTACCTGAGATGTATCTTTTTTTAATATCTTACTCTCAATCAACTCTCCATCAATTATAAAAGTTCCCTGTGAAACACCATTCAATGGAGTAAATAAAACATCGACTGTAACAGGATAAGATGTATCATTTACAAGGTCTGTACTCAAAGTATATACAACACCAAAATTTCCTGTATTTGGCTCTCCTGTTTTTGCATCAATAACCCAAGGCCATTTGCCAACAGTAACTTCTAAATCACCTGACGATATTTTATATTTGTTCTCATTCAATATTTCAGGAACAGGAAAAACTCCATGTGGATGAATTTTAAATGGATCAAATGGCTCGTCAATTTCTTTTAAATTACCTTTATTTTTTGATGTAAATGTTTCAACCTTTACATCTATTTCCTTTCCTTCAAGAACTTCTATATCACAAATTCCTGAAAAAAGAAAATTTGGAGTTATTACCTTTTCTACTATTGCGATATTTCCAAAAGCAGGAACTTCAAGAACATACCCACTGCCTGATCCATAAAGTGACATATATCTATGAGCAGCCTTATGACCTGCATACATTTCAAATTTGTCTGGTCCAGCAGCTGCATTTCTAAACAACAACTTTACAGGTTTTGGACTTTTATTTTTTAAAGATACAGTCAATTTTCTATTGAAATCTGAACCATTTTTATGTGAATACATCATTCTCACATGATTTGATTCAGAAATTGACTTGTTGAATAAAATTCCATCTTCTTTTATGATTTCAGGTCTATTGCTTACAAAAAGCTCTGCTGGAGCTTTCCATTTTAGACCACTATTTTTAATATGAACTTTAACAGTTCCCTCAACAGTAATATAATTTGGACCTTCAAGAATTACTGGAACAGATAAAAGTGATGTGTCTCCCTCAATTATTGATTGATAGATAGAAATATCATCTTTTAAATAAACAGAAGCACCTGGCTTTAATGTTACAGCATCTGGAATACGCCACAAAACACCTGATTTAATAACTTCTGTTGAAGCAGGCATTCCTGTTACTTCAAGTTCGACATCTTTATCTATTTTACCAGCTCTTTCTTTAACTATGAGTTTTAAAGTACCTCTTTTATTTCTTCTGATCATCAAAAGATCAAATTCACCTGTTTTCAAAGGATAAATTGAAACTTCACTTTCTTCTTCATCAAAAGAAACTTCAAGAGCTTTTTGAGGATATTTAAATTTAACTTTTCCATCCCCACCTATAGTTATGGATGTAGAATCTCCAAGTGCAACAACAACTTTAGAAGCAGACATCTCCAAAGGCTTTACAGCAGCTGCCGTTATTATATTTTTTAGCCAGAGTTTAGCCAATGCAGAAGGTTCAGAATTATGTTTTAAAGCCTGTTCCCTTGTAACAGTTACAATAAGTGAAGTTCCCCAATATATGGAAATTCCTCCACCATCTTCTGTTTCTGTTTCCAAAGAATCAGCCGAAGCACCAGCTTTAAATTTTTCATTTAATATTTTTGAAGCCTTTTCAGCAATGGCAGAAGCGTCTTCTCTATCGGTATTAAATAACCTAAAAACAACAGTATCATTTACTTTTACAGGAATACTATTAGAGTCTTGTGCATAAACAATAGAAAAAGATAAGAAAAATGACAATAGAAAAAAGAAAGCCGAATATTTTAATAATTTCATAAAAATCCCCTACTATTTATTCAAACCTTCTGAAATTTTGCTTATAGCTTTATCTATTTTTGACATAAACTCTGGAAGTTTTGAAATAGAAGCCTCAATTTTTAGTTCTTCTCTGTGCTCTCTTGCAGGATAACCTGAAACAATTGTTCCACTCTTAACTTGTTTTGTTACTCCAGCTCTTCCTGCAACTATAGAATCAGAACCAATTAGAGTATGGTCTCTAACTCCAGCTTGTGCTGCTATTATTACTCTATCTCCAATCTTTGTACTTCCTGCAACTCCAGATTGAGAAACAATTGTACAATCATTTCCAACCTGTGTATTATGACCAATCTGAACAATATTATCAATTTTTGTTCCTGTTCCTATCAAAGTCTTTCCTGTAGTAGCCCTGTCAATAGTAGTATTTGCTCCAATTTCTACATCATCACCTATAGAAACTATACCAACTTGAGGAATTTTAATTTGTTTTGCCCCATCACGAACAAAACCAAAACCATCAGCTCCAATAACTGCTCCTGAATGAATGAGGCATCTATCCCCAACAGAACAACCATAAAAAACTGTTACTCTTGGTTCAAGAACAGTATCTTCACCTATAGAAACACCTTTGCCAATATAGGAAAAAGAATATATCTCGGTTCTATCACCTATAGAAGCTCCATCCTCTATAACAACATAAGGACCAATAAAAACATCTTTTCCCAAAGAGACATTTTTGCCAATAATGGCAGAAGAATGAACTGAAGGAGTTGGTTTTTCTCTTTTATGGAATAAATCAAGTACAAGTGCAAATCCTAAGCGAGGATTTTTAAGTCTAATTACAGGCTTATCAAAGCCTTTTGAAGTAATAGGTATAATAACAGCTGCTGCTTTTGAAGCCTCAACAGATGATCTATATTTTTCACTTTCCATAAAAGTCAAATATGATTCAAGAGCATCATCACTTCCAGAAATACCATTAACTGAAATATCTTCACCTTCGAGTGTTCCACCTAAGTGTTCAGCTATTTCGCTCAATTTTTTAAACATATTTTTATTCCTTATTTCTTTTTATCTTCTTTTTCTCTCAATTTAGAAAGTATATCAACTGTTATATCTTCTCCACCATATTCTATGACAGGAGAACTCTCAGAATTATCTATAACGACATCTATTTTCTGTTCTTTAGCAACTTCAGAAGCTATATCTCTAAGCTCATTTACAATATCAGTTCTCTTTTTACTCCATTCTGCATTGAGAGATTGAAGTTCGGTTGTAAGAGTTTGATGTTGTGATTGAAGTTCAGCCAATTCTTTTTTCTGAGACTCAGTTATTTCAGATACATTTCCTTCCATATCGTTTCTCAATTTTTTTACCTTGGAAGCAAGGTCATTTCTATCTTTAATATATTTATCTCTATCTTTGATATATTTATCTCCTAAATCTCTGTATTTTTCCCATTTTTTTAGAAGATTATCTGTATTTATATATGCGACATTTAACTGTTTTTTAGAAGTATTTCCGCTTTCCGTTTTAGTACATGATGTAGAACAAAAAGAGGATATGAGAATAAGTGCAACTACAATTATTTTTTTCAATTAAATCACTCCTTCTTCAATTCGGAAATTGTCTTATCTGTAATATCTTCAGCCGAAATATTCGCAATATAACTAAGAAAAACAACATCTATTTTTTCTTCTTCTAAAACTTTTTTAACAGCAACTTTAATATCTTCAAGCATGACATCACGAAGATTATTCTTCTCAGACATCAAAGAAGCATAATCAGCTCTAAGTCTCTCAAGTTTTTCCATATCAGATTTTATAATAGCGTCTCTCGATTCTTTCATCTCTTTATTAAGCGATGCTCCTAAATTTTCAAGACGTTTCTCAATCTGTGCCTTTTTCTGATTCAATCTACGATTAGCTTCTGCTCCTGCACTTGCCATTTTAGCTTCCATATCTTTCTGCTTTTGTGCAAGATTTCTCTGAATCTCATTAGCTTTTGCTTGAAGTTGAGATGCCTCTTCTTTTGAAGGAGAACCATAACCTACTTGCTTTCTTATATCGCTATCAAGTTGTTTCTTATATGCGGCAACACCATCGTCAACGGCTTTAAATTCTCTTGAAGAAATAGCTTCGAGTTGAGATGCTATTTCCTGTTTCTTTACTTCTTTTAATTTAAATTCTTCTTCATTTATGGCCATAAGCTCATCTTGAAGTGCTTTTTTCTCCTCTTCAGCTACATCAAGTTGAAGCTTCAACTGAATATTTAATCTCTGAGATTGATTTTCTTTAGAAATTTGCTGTTCATAAGCCAACAATTCATTATCAAGTCTCGTTTTTTCTCTGTCAATATTTTCTTTAGCCTGTTTTTGAAGTGCAAGGCGTTTTGCAGATATCTGTCTATCTCTCAATACAAGCATATCACCTGTTAAATTGACAGCAGTAGTTGAAGGAGTTGGGGCGTTTCTTGACATATTTTTAGCAGCATTTTTTGCAGCAGCAAGATCGCTTTCAAATTGAGCTTCCATCTTTCTTTTCTGTGCATCAAGTGAAGCCTGTACTTGCTTTAATTCTGCTTCAAGTTCTGCTCTTGCCTTTTTCTGAGCGTCTTCCATTTTTTTTGCTTGTGAAGCCCCAAGTTTATTTAATGAATCTCCAGAGCCTTTTCTCATCTCATCCGAAATTTCAGATATTTTCTTTTCAATTCTATCAAGCTCATCCCAATCACTGTGTTTTTTGATAACTTTTTCAACATCAACAACAGCTATCTTTAAAGGTTTTTGTTCTATTTCATCTTTTTTCTTGTTATCAGTACAACCAACAAAAATAAAAGAAGATAAAACAATAAAACAAAAAATCACAACTGAACTAAAATTTGATTTTGAAATAATCATAATTTGTTTTTACTTTTCATCCTTCGATGAAGAAGTTGAAGAGGATTTTTTCCCTAAAAGTCTATCCACAACTTCATCTGTAATATTTTTGCCACCATACATAACATATTCTTTACCGACGACGAGTACATATTTCTTTTCTTTAGCAACTTCGCTTACAGTATCATTAACTTTTTTAAGAAGAGGGACAGATATAGAATCATTCATCATTTTCAATTTCTTTTCATAATCAGCTGTTAAAACTCTAATCTGTTCATCTGTCATAGTCTTTGATTTTGTTGCAATATCTTCTCTCGCCTTTGTCCAAGCTTCACGAATCTTCTTATCTGAATCTCTAAACATAGGAAGACTTCTAACTACCTCTTGATCAAAATAGGCAACCTTGCTATTTGCCCCAATATCAATATCTGAAGTATTTAAATCGCCTTCTTCTCTGAATTTATCTTTAACTGCATCTGTTATATCTTCTGCTCCAGTTACAACAATAGATTTATCCATAACTACTGTTACTTTCTTTTCTGCAGCAATGATTGCGATAGAATTCTGTACTCTATCTTTTAAAGGATTGATTTCCTTATTTATAACAGACTGAAGGTCTTTTTCAAAAAGAGCATTTATATCAGCCTTTTGGGAATCAGACGCACCTTTCATTTTTTCAGAATAAGATTGTTCAAGAGAAGCTCTCGCTTGAGTTATTTTCTCATTTGCCTTTAAAAAAGCCTGAAGTTTATAAATAGAAGCTGAATCAATCACAGCAATTTCACATGTACTTTTATTTGCTTGTTCTTTATTTTTATCATCTGAACATGAAGCACATAGAAAAGTAGAAACACAAATCAGCAAAGAAAATAAAACTGCTGAAATTTTTTTCATAAATTCCTCCAAATTAAATTAGAAACTCTGTCCAAATCCTATAGTAAGTCTTGAACCATTTTCACCCATTGCATAATCGAGTCTAACAACTCCAAGACCCAATGTAGGAAGTGTAAGCCTTAGACCAACACCAGCATCTGTATGTAGTTTAGATGAACCCTGCTCATGGAACCAAGCATTTCCAGCATCAACAAAAACAGCACCACTCAAAACAGTTAATTTTGCAATAGGGAATCTCAACTCGGCATTTAAAAGAATCATTCTATCGCCCATGAAAATGTTGTCATGGTAACCTCTCAAAGAATCAGTACCACCTAAATAAAATACATCTGAACTTGAGAAGCTATTACCATGTACGGCTCCTCCCCATGCTCTCAATGCCAATGTCATATTTTTACCAACAGGTATATATTTTCTAATTTCAAGCTGTGTTTTTGTAAACTCTTCATCTCCACCCAAAAAACCACCAGCACTCTGTAGTGAAGCATTTATAAATGTACCTGTCTTTGGATTAAATAAATCATCTCTGTTATCATATACTGCGGAAAGAGTTCCACTGTTTGCACGACCATCAAAAAGACCTACTGGTTCATATTTAGAAATACCACTTCTTGTCAATTTAATTTTTTCTGTTTTAAGTGAAAGATAAATAGTAAAGAATTCACTAAGTGGATGTCCATAACTCACAACAAAACCTGTTCTCTTATCGTCATAATATGAATATGCAATAGGACTAGAATTTGGAACAACCTGAGTTAACTCCTTATAATTTTGTTTATAGAAAGAAAATGAGAGAGAATCCCTATTTGAATTTATAGCAGGATTGAAAATAGATAGATTGAGAAAATCTGACTTTACACCAGCCTGAAATTGTGCAGAACCTCCCCAACCAGTTCCTTTAAAATTGCGTTCTGATACAGATACTCCACCTGTAACACCACTTCTAACAGCTCCAGAACCGCCACCAGTATAACCAAGTCCTAAAGTTACCTGTCCTGTTTTCTGTTCTTTTACTTTAATAGCAAGAACAACTTTACCCATCTCAGAACCTGCTTCTGGTTCTATATTTACACTTGAAAAATATCCAATATGATTAAGTCTTTCAAGGTCTTTTTGAATTCTCTTTCTCTTTAAAATCTGACCAACTTTTGTATTCATGTGTCTAAATACAACATAGTCTTTAGTTCTTGTATTACCCTCGACCTTAATATCTTCTACAATAGCTTCAACTATTTTTATTGTAACAACTCCTGTTGCAGAATCTGCAGTAGGTCTTATTGTATCAAGGATATAATCATCTTTTTCATATAATGCAGCAATCTTATCAGTATCTGCTTTTGCAATCTTTTGGTTAAATAATTCTCCCTTTTTAAATGTCAAGAAAGAACGAAGTTTTTCAGTTGTATAAGCTGTATTTCCAACAATCTCTATATCATTTACAATCATTCCATCAGTAATTTTTATCTTTAAATCACCTGACTCAGTCCAGTTTACATCTTTAATATGTGTTGGCTTTAAAAGATAGCCTAACTCATCATTGTAATATTGATTAATGGAATTTGTATCACCATACAAAGTTTTTGTATTGAGTATATTTCCTACTTTTGTTTCCATAAGAGAAAGTAATTTTTCAGAGTCAACAACAGTATTTCCCTCAAATATAATATTTTTTACAACTGGATTTTCAAGAACTGTAAAAACAACTTTAACTCCACCAATAAAATATCTTTGGTCTATTTTTACATCAGTAAACATTCCCAAATCAAAGATAGACTGTATATCTCTTTGAACTTTTGAAGCAATAAGTGGATCGCCTATTTTCATAGACATCACTTTTATTATTTCATCTGTTGGAACAGTATTATTTCCCTCGATAACTATAGCCGTTATTTTAGGAGCTGACTCATCTAAATTGTCATCAGCAGAAGATTTATTTTCTTCTTTTATTTCCTTATCTGAAGAAGTTGAAGATTCTGTTGAATTCGAATCCTTATCTTCTGCTTTAGTTTCTTCAGATTTAGAAGCTTCAGATTTAGAAGCTTCAGATTTAGATTCACTATCATTATTTTTTGTTTCAGTTTCAATTTTAGAATCTGTTTCCTCAGTTACTTCCTTTTTTTCTGAATCCAAAGATGTATTCGGAAGCGAATTTTCTTTGGAAGGAGAATCTACAACATTGCCACTGACAGCAGATTCAAAAACGCCGTTTTCTTCGCTTATAACTTCTGCAAAGCAAATGACTGAAAATGAAAGAAAAAATGTTATTAGAATAAAGAGTATCAACGAAGTGCGAAAAAATCGGCTCTTCATAAAAAACCTCCGACAAAATAAATCAAAAACAGACACAAATAAAAATTTTGTGTCAAATTTTAAAAACATATTCAAAATTAATTTATATTCTATGATAAAAGAAAATTTCCTTTTTTAATACAAAATGGCTAAATGTCTTTATAAAGACATTTAGCCAAATGAATTCATTATTTTACATTGGAATAAATTTTTGTAATTTCCATTAAAATATCAGTTATCTTTTCCATAGATTTTACAGGAACATATTCAAATCTTCCATGAAAATTTGCTCCACCAGTGCAGAGATTTGGACAAGGCAACCCCATGAATGAAAGTCTTGCCCCATCTGTTCCACCTCTTATTGGAATAACTTTGGGTTCTACCCCAAGGTCTATCATGGCTTTTTTAGCATTTTCTACAAGGTGGAATTGTTCAAGAACTTTTTCTTTCATATTGTAGTAAGAGTCTTTGAGTGTATATTCAAATGTGCCTTCTCCATATTTTTCATTCATGTATGCACATATTTTTTCAACTCTGCATTTTTTTGCTTTGAATTTGTCCATATCATGGTCTCTTATAATATAGACCAATTCAGCTTTTTCAACATCTCCATTGAAACCATCGAGGTGATAAAATCCCTCATATTTTTCAGTAAATGCTGGATTTTCAAAAACAGGGAGCATATTTTGGAATTCCATGCCCATGAGAATTGCATTTTTCATTTTGCCTTTTGCAGAACCTGGGTGAATATTTTTGCCATGAATTGTAAGTCTAAATGAAGCAGCATTGAAATTTTCATATTCAATCTCACCAAGTTCTCCACCATCAACAGTATAGGCATAATCTGCACCAAACTTTTTGACATCAAAGAAATCTACTCCTCTGCCAACTTCTTCATCAGGAGTAAATGCAATTTTTATTTCACCATGTTTAAATGGCTTGTCTTTTAGAAGTCTATTGACAAAGGTCATGATCTCTGAAACACCTGCTTTATCATCAGCACCTAAAAGAGTTGTTCCATCTGTAACAATGAGTTCACAATCTTTATATTTTTTTAGTTCTGGATATTCACTTGCAGAGAGGACATAATTTCCACCTAAAACAATTTTATCTCCGTCAAATTTTTCAATTCTTGCTTTGACATCTTTGCCAGTGACACTTGGTGAAGTATCCATGTGAGCAATAAAACCAATTACAGGAAGTTTTTCATCAGAAGTTGCAGGGATTGAAGCATATACATATCCATATTCATCCATATGCGGATTCTCTGCTCCCATTTCCTTTAATTCTTCAACAAGAATCTTTGCTAAATCTTTTTGTTTTTCAGTACTTGGAAATTCTTTTACATCATCTTTAGACTGTGTGTCTATTTTTATGTACTTAAAAAATCTATCTATAACTTCAGACATGCCCAAAACCTCACTATTTTTTATAATATATTTTTATATTTTGTAAAAATAATAAAATTACCTGTTAAAAAATAAAAAAAGAGGATAGAAAATTTTCTATCCTCTAATACTCAATTTATATAATTTGTAAAAAAGCTAATCAAAGAAGTTAGGCTTTATGATAGAATACTCCACTTCTTCCGCTCCAACTATCTGTTGTTACTTCTTGGACATTGTCTCCACCATTATTTGAACCGATCAATACAGGTGGATTTCCTGCTGCTTTTACAAGCTCTGTATGACCTCTCTGTGGGTTGAACCAAACATCACCTGGCTGAGCCTGATCTGCTGAAACCTGTACATATCCCTGTTTTTGAAGAGCTGCTTCGAGACCTGAACAGTTGTTATAGTGTCCCTCAATTCCACCTGTGTTCTGTAAGCAAGCACTTACAAAGTTTGCACAGTTCAAATCATATCCGATTGATTTGTCAAGGTGATCAAGACCTTGGATATTATAAGTTGTCTGACCTTCGAACTGTTTTGCGAGTTCAGCAGCTGCTGCACCGCCACCTTCTCTCTCAGCAATACCTGCATCAATAGCCTTGTTTGCGATTGAATTATAAATTGATGTTACACCATTGTGCCAATTTTGGTCTGTTGCCCAACCTGCTTTATTTACTGCTGCAGTCTGATCTGCTATTGAAGCATCTGAAGATGATCCACCTTTTTCTCTAAGTCTTGCAAATGTTTCAGCACCACGTTTAATCTGCATTTCAACGCCACTGAATTGTGGATTTCTTGTTGCATTGTTAGGATCGTTGTCATAAGCTCCTACTCCTAACATACCATTTACACCGATTCCAGCTTTACCATAATTTGTTTCCTGTCCAGCGATTGAAAGAAGAACTAATGGATCGACATCGTATTCTTTACCATATTTTACCATCATTTCTCCTGCACCCTGACCAGCTGCTGGAGATTGTTTTTCTTCGAGATAATTGTTGATGAAATCAGCTACTTTCTGATCGTCAGCTGTCAATTTAATATCAACACTGCCTGCTCCGTTTGTAGCATTTGTTCCTTCTGCTCCGTTTGCACCATTAGCACCATTTGCTGGGGCAGCACCGCCACCGCCATTGCAACCACCTGCTGGAGCGGCACCATTGTTTCCGCCTCCACCATTATTTCCGCCTGCCTGTTGGACTGGAGCAGCTTGCTGTGCCTGCTGACCACCATCTCCACCTGCCTGCTGAGCCTGTTGCTGTGCCTGCTGTTGTGCAGCCTGCTGTGCAGCCTGAATCTGCTGTTGAATTTCCTGTTGCTGTTTGTTATTTTCAGCTCTATTCTGTTTTATTTCTCCCAACTCTTCTTTCAAGTCTTTGATGTTCTGCATCTTATCTTGAATTTGTGAGTTGACATCTTGCAACTGTCCCTGTAATTCTTGAACTTTCTCTTCATCTCCATCTTTCATGGCCTGTTCAAGTTGTTTTACAAGTTCTTCTTCTTTCTTCTTGAGCTCTTCAAGTTCTTTTGTTTCTTTTTCTAATTCTTTCTGTTTAGCTTCTTCTTCCTTTTTAAGCTCTTCATCTTCTGTCTTCAAATCGTCGAGCTTTTCTTCAGGTGTTTTTTCCTTTTCTTCTTCTACTTCTTCTTCACCCATCAATTCTTTCATATTAACTGGGTTCTTTTCATCGACATCTTCGCCTTCTTTTGCTTCTTTTGAAATCTGAGTTTTATCCTTTGTATCGATTTCAGAAGATTTTTCAGCTGACTTACTATGTCCTGCCTTGTCAATAGAACCAACTTCTTTTGACTCAGAAGCTTTACCTACACTCTGAGAAAAATCCATTCTCTGAGTAGTTGCTACTGAAGCGGCTTGGTGAGCACCACCTGCATGAATTCCTTCTACTGCTGCCATATCACAAACCTCCATATTTTATTTAATAAATATTTAAGATTTGTTATTATTGTACCAAAAAATAAAATAAAAAACAGTAAAAACATGTAAAAAAAATATTAACAATGTTAAATTATTATTACTTTTGTAAAAAAAAAATAAAAATCACACACTCAAAAAAGAAAGCATGATTTTAACATTCAGTCAAAAATCAAATATTAGGCATTTGCAAACTGATTATATGCTTGAGTTGCATAAGCCTATCTCTGTGCCATATTTGGAATTCCAACTTTTTCAAATTCAACTTCAAAAATTCTTGTAGCTTCCTGAGGAGAACCAGCAGCATTCAATCTTTGAATCAATCCTGTATTCATCTGTGAAGCAAAAAAATCGAGCTGTGTTCCAATATCACTTACAGATGTACCTCTTGATTTAGCCATGTCATAAAGCCCCTCTTTATATCCAGAATATCTGAATAGAACAAGTCCATAACATGAACAAAAAAAGCCTTTGAAACAATTTCTTTAAAAATATTATTTTTTTTATTTTTTTGTAAAAATAAATGCCTATATTGTATAAAACAAAAAATTTTGCTAAAATATCTTTATGAGTAAATGTGATTTAATTGCAATAGTTGGAAGTGGTGGCAAATCATCAATAATGCATGATTTAGCAGAATCACTTTATATTCGAAAGAAAAAAAATATATGGCTCACAACAACAACAAAAGTTTCATTCGAATATGAAAACAAAAATTCTGTTTTATACCAATGTTCTGGTTATGAAAATATTCCTGAGCCTCTCCCCTACCCCATAACTTTTTTATATTCAAAAACATATAACAATGGGAAAAAACTATCTGGTCCTTGCCCTATATTGATAACAAATAAACTTTGGAATAATGGAAAAAATACAGTAATATTCGAAGCAGATGGAAGCAAGGGACTTCCATTAAAATACTATGAAACAAAAGATAGACAACTGACAGGAAAAGAAACAAAAATAATAATCTGTATAAGTGTAAAATTTTCGAAAATGAAAATAGGGGAAAAATCAATTCACAGATTTTCTAAATATGGAGATAAAAATTTAGAGGGAAAAGAATTTACTTATGACTTGTTAGAAAAAATCATATATTCAGAAAATGGATATATGAAAAATATTGATGAAAATAAGTCATATGTTATATATAACGGTATAGAATCAAAAGAAGAATTAAAAATAGCAGAAAATCTAAAAAATATTCATCTAAAAAGGTTTCCCCACAGCAAATGTTTTGCAAGAGGAACTTATTTTGGAACACATACAGGAATGACAGGTCAAATATGGTGGAACATGAAACAAATTTAAAAATTTCATTGATTTTGATGAGTGCTGGAACTTCTCAAAGAATGAAAGAATGCAAACAATTAATGAAACTTCCAAATGGAGATATACTTGCAGAATATACACTAAAAAAATATTTAAAATTTCCTTTTTATGAAATAATAGTTGTACTTGGCAGAGAAAAAGAAAAACTACAAGAAATTTTTAAAAAATATAATGTGAAAACAGTATATAATGAAAATTACATAAATGGAATCGGAACTTCTGTTGCTTGTGGAGTTAGAAATTTATCAAAAGATTCAAATGCCTGCATGATGGCTCTTGCCGACATGCCCAAAATTTCAATTGAAACAATTTCTAAATTGGCCAATTTTTATAAAATAAATCAAGAAAATATAATAATTCCAACTCAAAATAACAGAAGGGGAAATCCAACAATTTTTCCATCACGATTTTATGGAGAATTACAAAAATTAAAATCAGATAAAGGCGGAAGTATTGTCATTAAAAATAATCCAAAATTTGTAAAAGAAATTGAAGTTGAATCAGATGATATTTTTTTTGACATTGACAATAAAGAGGCATGGGAAAATTTTATTATTTCATCTTTTTTAACAAGGCAGAGGACATGACAGCTATTCCCTCACCTCTTCCCAAAAATCCCATTTTTTCATTTGTCTTTGCTTTAACTCCAATATGATTTTCATCAATTTCACATATCAAGGCTGTATTTTGTGCTATTTCTCTTTTATATTTATATAATTTTGGTTCTTCAGCAATTATGACAGTATCAATATTAACTATTTGAAACCCCTTTAAATGCAATCTTTTTACTACATCTTCCAAAAGAAATGCACTTGATATTCCCTTATAATCTGGGTCTGTATCAGGGAAAAGAGTTCCGATGTCTCCCATAGCACTTGCACCTAAAAGAGAATCAATAACAGCATGAAAAAAAACATCTCCATCAGAATGAGCATAAAAACCTTTTTCATAAGGAATATTAACTCCACCAAGAACAATTCCCATTTTAGAAGGATCAAATTTATGACTGTCAAAACCTATTCCAGTAAAATATTCAAAAGAAGTAATATTTTCTAATTTTTCTAATCTTTTTAAAATATCATCCATAAAAATCATGTCCAATCAAAAGAATTTAAATATAATAGAAATCTTCCCAAGTATTCAGGGAGAATCAACATATCAAGGTGAGCCATGCACATTTATAAGACTAAGTGGCTGTAATCTAAAATGTAAATACTGTGATACATTGTATTCACATGAAAAAGGAGTAGAAATTTCCCAAGATACAATTATCAAAAAAGTAAAAGAATATGGCAATAAAATAGTAGAAATTACAGGTGGCGAACCACTTCTTCAAAAAAATAGTATTGAATTAATGGAAAAACTTATAGATTTAGGCTATACAGTATTACTTGAAACAAATGGGAGCATTTCAATAAAAAATGTTCCCAAAGATGTAATAAGTATAGTTGACATAAAAAGTCCTGCAAGTGGAATGAATGACAAGATGTCAAAAGAAAATATCGAAATAATCAGACCTCATGACCAAATAAAATTTGTATTAATGGATAGACAAGATTATCTATGGGCCAAAGAATTTGTTCAAAAATTCAATTTAACATCTCGTTGTAAAATATTATTTTCTGCTGTTTTTGAATCCCTTCCTTTAAATAATTTAGCAGACTGGATTGTTGAAGATAAATTAAATGTTAGATTAAATGTACAAATACACAAATTTATTTGGGGAGTAAATTCAAGAAAGTGAAAGTGGAAAAAAAAGAATAATAGGTTTAGATTTACACGAAATTTTATATTCAAAAAAATATATAAAGTGTCTTGCATTATAGTATCTCAAATGTGTTATAATAAAGTAATTTTATATATATAAAAAAGGAAAAAAAAACATGAAAAGACGAGAATTTATACTCAGTTCTGCTTTGACATTGGCAAGTACAGCATTTTTGGCAGGCTGTCAAAAAGACGAGAAAAAAGTCGTTAAAAAAGAAGGTGAAATCGCCAAGAGAAAATTTAAAGATCTCGATATTCCACTTCTTGGTTTTGGTTGTATGAGATTGCCTATGAAAGGCGAAGAAGTTGACATGGCTGAATTGGAAAGCATGGTTGACTATTTAATGGCTCATGGTGCTAATTATTTCGACACAGCTTACATGTATGTAAATGAAAAATCTGAGACATCCATTGGTAAAATATTGAAAAAATATAAAAGAGAAGATTTTATCCTCGCAGACAAAAGCCCTATATATAAGATGACTTCTCAAGAAGATGTAAGAAAAATCTTTGATGAACAGTTAAAAAAGTGCCAAGTTGAATATTTTGATTTTTACATGTGCCACAACATAAATGCTAATACTGTTGACACATACAGAAAAGTAAAAATGTATGAAGAACTGGAAAAACTAAAAAAAGAAGGTAAAATAAAATATTTAGGTTTTTCATTCCATGGCACTCCTGAAATCTTAAAACAAGTAGTAAAAGAGCACAAATGGGATTTCTGTCAACTACAGATCAATTATCTCGACTGGGACATTGTAAAAGCAAAAGAGCAGTATGAGATAGCACAAGCTGAAAATATACCAGTAACAGTAATGGAACCACTCAGAGGTGGCGGTCTTGTCAGATTGAGTGAAAAAGTTCTTGCTAAACTAAAAGAACATGATCCAAATGTGAAACCTGCTGAATTTGGTCTCAGATGGGCAGCAAGCAGAAAAAATGTCATAACAGTTTTAAGTGGTATGAGCAATCTTCAGCAGGTAAAAGAAAATGTAGAAACATTTATGAACTACAAAGACATGACTCCTGAAGAAGAAAAAATTGCAGATGAAACAGCAAAAGTCATACAATCACAGGGAGAAATAAATTGTACTGGCTGTAAATACTGTATGGAAGTATGTCCAAAAGGAATAAATATTCCTGCAACATTTGCACTCTACAATCAATATAAAGTTGACAACAGAGCATTTGGACTCAAATTATATTATGAAACGCTTGATGAAAGCGAAAGAGCTGATAAGTGCATAAAATGCAATTTATGTACAAAAAATTGCCCTCAAAATTTAAAAATTCCAGAACTTTTGGCAAAAGTACAAAGTGAATATGACAAAGTAAAAGACATGAAGAGGTAATAAAATTGAAAAAAAATAAACTCCCTTATATCATAAGACTTGTAATCTCTATTGTTATTTTGATAACTGCTATTTTGGCAATATGGAGTATATACCCACTACATTTAATGGATATTCAAATTACCCCTCTTTTACAGAGATGTCTTCGCAATCCATCGACCATGGCAATAATATTGTTATCTTTTGTCTTGATTGCAACTTTGATATTTGGAAGATTTTATTGTTCAATTGTATGTCCATTTGGAATATTGCAAGAAGTATTTGCACTTATTTTTAATAAAAAGAAAAATGAATCTGTAACTAATGCAAAATATAAATATTTAATTGCTGGTATAAGTTTTGGATTGCTTTTTGGCGGTTCAGCTCTAATTTTAAGACATGTCGATCCATACACAATTTTTGGATCAGTCTCAAGTCTTTCAATATTTGGAATATGTATAACCATTGCTATTTTAATCCTTGTATTTTTCAAAAATAGAATTTTTTGTACAAATATTTGTCCTGTTGGAGCATTGCTTGGAATCATTTCCAAAATATCAATTTTTAAAATAAACATGGATAAAGAAAAATGTATAAGTTGTGGAATATGTTCAAAAGTATGCCCCTCAGGCTGTATTGATTTTAAAAATAAAAAAATTGACAATGAGACCTGTGTAAAATGCTTAAAATGTTCTTCTGTATGTCCAAAAAATGCGATAAAATATGGAATTGAAAAAAAAGAAGATGAAAAATTTAATATAAATAGAAGAGAAGCAATCTATGGAATAGGTGCTTTGGCATTATTTGCAGGTGCATATATGGCAGGTGTAAAATTTACAAAAGACATAACAAAAAAGATAAAAGATATAATTTTGCCACCTGGTGCTGAAAATACAACTCGAATGGCAAATACATGTCTAAATTGCAATCTCTGTGTTAAAAACTGCACTAACAAAATCCTAAAACCAGCAGATGAAAAATTTAATTTTGTACATATAGATTATTCACAGGGAAAAGGATATTGTGAATTTAACTGTAATAAATGTTCTACTGTATGCCCTTCTGGAGCAATCAAAAGAATTACATTAGAACAAAAACAAAAAACAAGAATTGCAATGGCTTATATACTTGAGAATATCTGTCATGAATGTGGAATATGTGTAAGTGAATGTCCAACACATGCAATTTCACAACCCAATGGAAAGACAGCACAAGTTGACGGTAGTAAATGTATAGGTTGTGGAAAATGTAAAACAGTATGCCCATTTAAAGCCATAGATATATCTGCAATAAACAAACAACAATAAGAAGGTAAAAAAATATGTCATTAGGTATCACTGAAATAGTTTTAATATTGATAGTTATCTTAATATTATTCGGAAGTAAAAAAATTCCAGAACTTGCAAAAGCATTGGGAAGAGCTTCTTATGAATTCAAAAAAGCAAAATCAGAAATTCAAAGAGAAGCAGAAGAAGTACAAAAATCTCTTGAATATAAAGATGAACAGCCCAAAGAATACCAATTAAAAGATGACGTAAATGAAGTATAGAAAAATAGCCTGTGAAATTTCACAGGCTATTTTTTACAATTATTTCATTTTTTTACAATATCTTTTTTATAAATGACTCACATTCATTTAAGATTTTATATGATTTTTCATGTGAAGATGCTTCTGCATAAATTCTAAAAACAGGCTCTGTTCCAGAAGGTCTAAATAAAATCCAACTACCATCTTCAAGAATACATTTTATTCCATCAAGTGTATAGACATCTTTTATTTTTTCATCTGCAAAAGAAGAAGGCATTTTTGTACAGAATTTTGAAATAACCTCATCTTTTTCATCATTATTTTTAAATAATATATCTGTTCTATGAAGACAATAAAGTCCAAATCTATCAACAATATCACTTTTTATTTCACTTATACTTTTATTGGAATAGACCATGGCTTCAAGGAGTAATAATGCAACAAGTGGACCATTTTTATCAGGAATACCCATTTTTATGCCTATTCCTCCAGATTCTTCACCACCGATTAAAATATTGTGTCTCAACATCAAATTAGTTATATGGCTAAATCCAACAGGAGTTTCATGGTAACTCAACCCATAGGCATTAGCCATTTGTTTTAAAAGTTGAGAAGATGAAAAAGAAGAAACAACATCTCCTTCTAATTTTCTATTTTCTACAAGATGCCAAAGCAATATGGACATTATATCATAAGATTGCAAAAAAGCTCCTTGTGAATCAACAGCTCCAACAGTATCAGCATCTCCATCAAACGCAAAACCTATATCTGCTCTATTTTTCAAGATTTTTTTCATCAATGGACCTATATTTCTAACAATAGGTTCAGGAGTATAACCTCCGAATAGAGGATCGATATTATTTCTAATTTCATCAATAAATACTCCAACGGAATGAAAAAATTTTCTCATAAGCCCAGATGCTGAACCATATATAGAATCACTTATTATTTTAAATCGAGCATTTGCAATTCTCTCCATATCAACAAAAGAAACTGTTTCTTCTGTATAAATATCATCAAATGAAACCTTCTTTATATATGACTTAGGAATATCATTAGGAATATAGCTCTTTTTAGAGAATATCATTTTTTCTATTCCCCATTTAATCTCAGAAATAGCACTACCCCCATATTCTCCCTTAAATTTTATTCCATTATATTCATAAGTATTATGACTTGCTGTTATTATCAACCCTGCAGATAATTTCTTTTGCAAAACATAATTTGATACTGTAGGAGAAGAACAAAAAGAAGAAGATAAAAAAACAGGAATTCCACAACTTGAAATAACATCTGCAACAACTTCAGCAAATTTATCAGAAAGAAATCTCGTATCATATCCTATTGCAACTCCAGCCGAAGGAGGTGTATATTTAAATGCTTTTCCTTCTGTACATTCTTTTGAATATATATCAAGTTTAGCTCTTTCAGACCAATAAAGCCAATTTGCAACTGCTTTTGCAAATTTTTTTACATTGTCAAAAGTAAAAACATCGCCAGTAATAGCTCTCCAACCCTCAGTACCAAAAGATATTCTCATATTTTTTTCCTTTTCTATAAAAATAAAAACCGTCTAATTAAAAATTAAACGGTCATTTTTAATGTAAATTTATATTATTCTGCACCATGCTTTGTCAAATAATTGCAAACTTCTTCATGACCCTCTTTTTGAGCATAATATAAAGGAGTTCTGTTTGCTTTATCTCTTGCATTAATATCTGCATCACAATTTTTAAGAATTTTCAAAACATTTAAATTACCTAAAAAAGCAGCTCTATGCAATGGTGTCCAACCCAATTTATCAGATTTATTTACATTTACTCCATGTTGAACAAGAACTCCAAGTATATCTGGATTATTTGTTCTTACAGCAAGGTCTATTGGGGTTAATCCAGTCTTATCCTCAATATTTATATTAGCCCCTTTATCTGCTAATAATTCAACAATTTTCAAATTGCCATTTTCAATAGCAGTAAATATAGGAGTTTCACCTGATTTATTTTTTTCATTTGGATTTGAACCAGTTTCAAGTAAATATTCAACTATATCTGCATGTCCAACTGAAACAGCAAGTTGCAACATATTATTACCAAATTTATCAATAATATTATCTTTTATTGGTGTTATTTTAGTAAAAGACTTCACTTCTTCCAATTTACCAAGAACAATAGCTCTCAATAATGATTCTTGTGCCTGTGTAAAACCTGGACTTGAAATAGGCTGTGAGGATATACCCATCGCAGGAGAAGATGGAAGTGTATGAACTGAACCAATATTAGAAAGTGGAGTAACTGTAGGAATTTGAGGAATTTTAGGAATCTGAGGAATTTGTTGTTCTGCTTTTAATACATCTGATGAAGCAGGAAAAGGTGTTCCACAACCATTGCAAAATTTAGCCCTATCATTATTTTGCTTTCCACATTTAGTACATTTTTTAGGCATAATAAACTCCATTCACTTCTTTTGCTGAAAAAACAAAAATAAAACATTTTGTAATTATTATCTTAATTTTAAATTACTTTGTAAAGGTTTATTTTCCTTTTTTTAAATTTCAATTTTTGATATGATATATTTGAAGGGTTAATTAATAAAAAAAAGAAATAGAAATTTCAAATTAAAATGACATATATAAAGGCGATTGTTATGTATATAATAATAAAAATATCAATATATTTATTTTTCATCTTGGGAATTATAAATTTAATATTCGCATTTAGAAGTATTCTATATAGAAAAACCTATCTCTCTAAAGCAAAAAAATATGATGATTCAAACCCAAAAAGTGTTGCTTTATTTATTCCGTGTAAGGGAATAGAAGACCATGTAGATGAATATCTACATGGCATGATGCAACAAGATTATCCAGAATATAGGTTATATTTTATAACAGAAAGTGAAAAAGATCCAGCTTCACCATTGATTCAAGAACTGATAAAAGAGAAAAACAATGCTTCACTCATAATAGCAGGGAGAACATCAAAATGTTGTCAAAAAAATCATAATTTGCTTGCAGGTGTCAGAGAAGAATTAAAAAACAAAGAAGTTGCTGATTATTTTGTTTTTGCAGATGCAGATGTTCAACCGAGCAAAACATGGTTAAAAGACCTTGTCCAACCACTTTCAAGTTCAGATGTTCAAGCGACTACCGCTTTTAGATGGCTAAAACCCAAAAACTTTTCTTTTTTTGGCACAATGCATGCAATGCTAAGTGCATATTTAGGAACATTGATGTCATCTTCTGACGGAATGTGGGGAGGCTCTATGGCAATAAAAAGAGAGGCTTTTATTAAATATGGAGTTGACAAAAGATGGGAAACAGCAGTTGCTGATGACATTTCTTTAATGGAAATTGTAATAAAAAACAAACTAAAAAGAGTTTTTGTTCCTATTTGTTCTGCAGAAAGTTCAAATGTTATAAAAGATGCCAATGCTTTGTTTGAATGGTTCTTACGCCAAATTCAATATCTAAAAACTTATTGTAAAGCACATTGGATTACATCTATATTTTTTATTGGTTTAAATACAATAACAACTATTCTACTTTTTGTATTATCAATATATTCTCTAATAACATCAGGATTATCAAGTATATCTATTATGCTTATAATATGTTGCATATTGTTCATAATGATCATGTCTTTAAGCAGGTTTGAAGGAAAAGAAGGTCAACATTATTTTATTTGGTGCCTTATGATAATCCCTTCAATAACAATGGGCTTTATTTGTTTAATAGCCTCAATATTCAGATCAGATATGATATGGAGAGGTATAAGATACGGAATAAATAAAGATGGCACTGTTTCATTTGTAAAAGTTGAAAAAGAAAATGGGTAATCTTGAAAAATGAGTGAAACTGATATATAATATAAACAAGAAAACATAAAAGGAGGAAAACTTAAGCTCTTAAAAATATATATAAATATAGTAAAAAGTGTTAAAATATACTCATATAGATTATACAGAGGATAAAGAAATTGCTAAAAGCCTTCAAAACAGAAATTAATCCAACTGAAGAACAAA
>JBGUKW010000112.1:0-2107 GCA_045114665.1 Candidatus Xenobia bacterium
AATCTGGATGCTTGTTTGGATTAATCAGTTAATTATTTGATTTCATAAAAAAAAGACTTCTCTCAGCAAGAAGTCTTTTTTTTATGCATAAAACTCATCAACAAGCGTATTTATAGCATCTGCAGAAAAAGGAATTTCTCCTGAAGCTTCGTTTTTTGTTTTATTTAATATGAAATATGCTAGATTTTTATTCTTTGTTATTTGAATTTCAAGATATGAACCATTTTCACCATCATACACTATTTGAATAGAATCATTGGACGTAGGAAAAATCTTAGGTTGCCGTTTAAGCTGTATAATCAAAGTCTTCATTTTTTTTATAATTTTTTTTGATATTGGCTTTGCATTATTATTATCCCAGTTTCTTTTTAATAAATATAATTCTTCGAGTTTAAAAAAGTTCTTACATAGCTCAGGAGAAAATGATTTTATAATAGTTCTGCCCCGCAGTTTTTCAACAACAATCTGTCGAATAGAATGTTTTGTAAGAGATACTTCAAATTTCAAAAAGGCTTGAATCTCATAAGGGATTTTTAAGAAAAACAATATACTCTTCCTCTATTTTGTTAAATTAGCTTGACTGAAACAGATTTTCCTAGAACCGTGGCGAATTTTTCAATAGTTGAGAGTGATGTATTAAAATACGGATTTAATGCATTATCAACAGCAGATCTTGTTGTATGCATTCTTTTTGCCACTTCGGATTTCGTAAGATTCTGTTTTTCCATTTCAGCTTTTAATTGGGCAGCAATAACCTTTTTCGAAGCAAGTTCCACTGCTTCTTCATAAAGACCTTGTTCCTTCATAAAATCTGAAAAGTCTTGTCCTATGCATTTCATTTATTCTGCTCCCTATAATCATTTAATCTATCTTTCGCTATTTTTAATTCTGTTAGTGGAGTTTTTTTAGACTTCTTTCTAAAACCATGAAGCAAAATTATTTTATTATCATTTACTGTAAAAAATACTCTACAAATACCATCAGAAATTTTAGAACGAATTTCCCACAAATCACTTTCAATTTTTCTACACAAAGGTAATCCTAATGGAAAACCTTTTTGTACAGCGAAAATATCTGCACCCACTTCACGTCTATTATCTTTATCTAATTCAAGTAAAAAATCGCGGCAAGGTTGATTCCCCAATTGTGTTTTATAAAAAAATACACTTAAAGGGGTTTCTCGTTCAATACAATTATTGTACATTATAATATACACCCCGTCAAATACTATTTATTCTTCAATTCTATATTCATATGGGATAACTTCATTTTTATAGGTTACACAAAAATGAAGACATGTATCGTCATACTTTGTCCCCTTATATACATCTTCGATTTCAACACGAATATCTTCTGGTTCAGTTATGAAGGAAATATTCACAGTTTGAGGATATGGCACATCAAAGACAGTTAATATTGAACTATTTCCAGATTTCATACCCGTCACTTTTATTTTCTTAATACGGTTGTTTTGCTTATATAAATATGGTCTTCTGTATGAAATATATCCATTCATTATTAATAAATATGGATAAACAGTTTTATTTTTGTTTCTTATTGTAAAACCTTCTCCTATTCCATCTCCTTTTGCCCCTTCAACCCATGGACTATCTACATAAAATTTATCTAGATTTTCAACTGGATACTCTTTATTCTTTTCTTTAAGAAATGAAGAGCCATCTGTATATGTACAACCTACTTCAAAGTTAAACATAGGAAATATAAATGGATAATTTCCTTCAAATCCAGCTGTTGTGGCAAACATAAGCAGATCAGTTTTTTTTGAAATCTCCTGTCCAGCTAAAACTAATATTTCATCGCTTGTTTCTATTTCTTGATTATTATAATAATAATCTTCATGGAAATTCTTTGGAAGATTTTCCACTAATTTAAAAAATAACATACCATCTTTATAATTTTTCTTATATTCAATATTATCTTTTTCCAATGCCACTTCATAATTTAAGGTAATTGATGAATCATTTATATTTATAACATCAACCGTACTATATAAATTTGGAAAAAACTGACCGCATAAGGTAAAATTTTCTGAAAAGCAAAAAATAAATTGGAATTCCCAAATTATAAATAATATATATTTTTTCAT
>JBGUKW010000113.1:0-12161 GCA_045114665.1 Candidatus Xenobia bacterium
CGAACACAGCAGTTAAGCTCTTCAGTGTCGATGGTACTGCTCGGGTAGCTGAGTGGGAGAGTAGAACGTCGCCGAGATTTTATTTTGCCTTCTTGATTCACAAATTGGATAATTTGTGAATCAACAAGGCAAAATTTATTTTTATAAAAAAGGAATTTTAATTTTAATAAAGAAATTAATACAATAGTTATTAGACAAATCTCTATCGTTTTGATAAGACGTCATCAAAATGATAGAGATTTTTTTTTATAATGACAAATTCTGTCTATATGCCTTTTAATTGCGTTTTATTTTAATTTTTTAGAGGATATTTTTCATTTAGATTTAATAAATTTTATCATAATGAGTTTATTAACACTCTCTAAGTGAAAAATGAAATAAAAGTGACAGATATTGTCATATTTATTTGATATAATATATTTGTATTCTTTTAGAAATGGAGAAATAAATGGCTGATCCTATAGAAATTACACTCAGAAATGATGATGATTTGCGTTTAGTATATGAAAATATAGAGCATGAAGGTCCTGAAAAATTTCCTGGTCGAGGACAGATAACGGTATTTGCTATTCCTGCTACATTTGTAGAAAAAGCTAATTTTAATTTTACAAAAGGACCTATTAGGTTGCATGACACAACTTATAAGATTACTAAGATAGCCCCTTGTGCTTTTAAAGATTGTAAAAAATTAAAAAATATTGCAATTTTAGCACCTATTACTGAAATAGGAGAATCAGCATTTGAAAATTGTTCTTCTTTGGAAAGTATAAATATACCAGATACTGTAAAAAATATAAGCAAATTGGCATTTAAAGGTTGTACATCTTTAAAAAGTGTTGTAATTTCTAATGGAGTTACTAAGATTGGTCAAGAAGCTTTTTATGCTTGTACATCTTTGAAAAGTATAGAAATACCAGAGAGTGTAAATACAATAAGCACTTCGGCCTTTGAAAATTGTTCTGCATTAAAAAGTATAACTATACCAGAAACTCTTAACAATATAGGAGCAAGAGCATTTGCAAATTGTAATAGGGAATTGACTTCTATAGAACATGCTTTGTTTATTCCTTCCGATGTTAGAATTATAGGTGAAAATGCTTTTTTTGAAATAGATTCTGTTTATTATGATGGTCCTGCTACTGGACAGCCTTGGGGAGCAAAAATATTCAGAAATGAAAAAATCATTGCAGAAGAATTAGCAAGAAAACAAGCAGAGGAAGAGGCAAAAGAAAATGCTAAGAAAGAGGCAATAAGAATAGCTGAAGAAAATGCTAGAAGACAGGCAGAAGAAGAGGCTAATATAAAAGCAGAAATAGAAAAGCAAAAGGCAATAGAAGCGGAAAGAAAGAAAGCAGAAGAAGAAAGGTTAAAAGCAGAGGAAGAGGCTAAAAAAAAGGCTGAAGAAGAGAAAAAAAGGCATGCAGAACAATTGGCTTTAAAAGAAGCTGAAAAACGCCGAATTGAAGAAGAATTAGCTAAAAAACGAGCTGAAGAAGAGGCTAAATTAGCTGAGGAAGAAAGATTAAAAGCAGAGGAAGAGGCAAGAAGAGAAGCTGAACGACAGAGAAAGTTAGCTACTCCTAAGCCGTGTATTTTAAATGATGAATCTCTTCACCATTTAGCTTCTTTAGGACATATAATATCTGAAGATAAAAAAGAAATTGTTTATCTTCAGATTCCTTCTGATTATTGGTATCCAAATGAAAACGGTCAAAAATATAAGATTTCAATAATAGAAGATTCTTCATTTAAATCTTGTGATTTGAAAAGTATAAATATTGAACCAAATAGTGTTGAAGAGATTCAGAAAGATGCTTTTAGAAGTTGTGAATTATTGGAGACAGTAAATCTTTCTGAAGGTCTAAAGAAAATTGGAAACAGTGCTTTTCAAGATTGTCGTTCTCTAAAACAGATAAATATTCCAGAAGGTATTGAAAAGTTAAGTGTTTCACTTTTTGAAGGTTGTATTGCTTTAGAGAATGTTACTCTTCCTACTACACTTAAAGAGATAGAAAGAAAAACATTCCAAAATTGTAAATCATTAAAAGAAATAGTTCTTCCTTATGGATTAGAAAAAATAAGAGCTTCTGCTTTTGAAGGTTGTGAAAGCTTAAAATCAATAAAAGTTCCAAGAACTGTTAAAGAGATTGGGTGTGATGCATTTTCGGATATTGATACTCTTTATTATAATGGTGATGCAGACTGTGATGATTCTGGAGCTTATGATGTTGAAAAATATAATGAACAGGAACCTTCAAGATTTGGACAAAGTTCATCTGTAAGAATATCTCATAGTTTAGAATTTGAAAATGATTTTGTTCCTATTCCAAATGTTCCAAAACCAGTTGTTTCAATACCAGTTGTTCCAAAACCTGTTAAAAAAGTATCAAATGAAAAAGAGATAACTTTGACAGAGGATTTAATTTTTAAATTACATAGTTTGCATATTGTAAATATGGATTTGGATTCTATTGTCATACCTGAAACTTATGTTGATGATGGTGTTACATATAGGATAACAAAAATAGGAGATTCTGCTTTTGTGGGGTTTAATAATTTGGAAGATATTGGACTTCCAGAGAGTATAGAGGAAATAGGAACTTCTGCATTTTTGGGTTGTAAGAATTTGAAAAATCTTGTTATTCCAAATGGTGTAAAGATTATTGGAAGTAATGCCTTTTATGGTGTTCCTCAGATTGAATATACAGGTCCAGCAAAAGGTACACCTTGGGGAGCTAAGTCTATTGTTGGAACACAAAGCAGTCAAAATGTTGTAAGTCTTCCGCAATACAATTCTTTTGATTTTGATGAACCATCAAAAAAGATAGCTGAAGAGGTTTATAGTTCGCCTGTTAGTAATGGAAGTAATGATCTTATTGATCTCTATTAGTTTTTAGTTGATTTTCTTCATTAGATATTTTTGTGTATTTTATGCACCAAAAATGTCTAATGAAGAGTTTGTAAATATTTTATAGTTAGGGGGAAAAGATGGCTATTGAACAAAAAAAATTAGATCGTTCTTGGGTATTTAGAATATTAAAAAAACACCACTCATCAGTTAATAAATTAGAAGACTTGAAAACACTTTCACAAATACATATTCCAGAAATATTTGAAGAAATAGCTTGGAATGGAAAAAAAAGTTATATATTTACAGAAATAGTTGACGGTCTTTTTGAAGATTTTAAAAATTTAAGAATTGTTGAATTTCCAGATACTATTAGTCGCATTGGGGCGAGGGCTTTTAAAGGTTGCGAATGTTTAATTAGAATAAATTTACCTGAAAAGGAAAAAGAAGTAGGAAAATTATCAGAAAATTTGAGGGAAATAGGTAATAATGCTTTTGAAGGTTGTATATCACTTACATCTAAAGAAAATCCTTTAAATATTCCTTCAACTGTTAAATTTATTGGTGATAATGCTTTTAAAGGTGTAAAATATATTAATTATAGTGGTGAAGCTGTTGGAGCTAATTGGGGAGCAGAAGAAAATTTGGCAACATATTTTAATGATGTTGATGATAATGTTTCTACCGATGATAAAGTTGGAGAAGAAGCAAGAAAAGCTGAAGAAGCAAGAAAAGTCGAAGAAGCAAGAAAAGCCGAAGAAGAAGCAAGAAAAGCTGAGGAAGCAAGAAGAGCTGAAGAAGCAAGAAAAGCTGAAGAAGAGGCAAGAAAGAAAGCTGAAGAAGAAGCAAGAAAGAAAGCTGAAGAAGAAGCAAGAAGAGCCGAAGAAGCAAGAAAAGCTGAAGAAGAGGCAAGAAAAGCTGAAGAAGAGGCAAGAAAGAAAGCTGAAGAAGAAGCAAGAAAGAAAGCTGAAGAAGAAGCAAGAAAAGCTGAAGAAGCAAGAAAAGTTGAAGAAAAATATATTTCATTAAATGATGTCTGGCTTAATGCGATATTTAATTTAAGAGGCAAACAGAAATTTCAAACTGAACAATTTAGGATTCCACCTACTTTTAAATATAATAATACTATTTATCATATAGTTTATATAGCAAATGGATTGTTTGAAGATTGTGATGTTTTGAAAAAGGTCATTCTTCCAGATTCTATTAAGAAAATTGGACAAAATGCTTTTAAGGGTTGTTCTGATTTAGAAGATATAAATTTTCCAAAATCTTTAAAAACTATTGAGAGCAATGCTTTTGATGGTTGTTTTTCATTGTCAACTGTTTATGACCCATTTGTAATTCCATCAACTGTTGAAGAAATTGGACAAGATGCTTTTAAGGATGTTTGGTGTATTCAATATGAAGGTAAAGCAACAGGTGCCCCTTGGGGAGCAAAGAAATTTTCTGCTAAATCTAAAACAGAAGAAGAACAAATAGGAAAAGTTGAAGAAAAACAGAGTAAATTTGATGAAAGTATGTTTGTTTCTTTTTTGGATAAGTTGGGCAATCTTATTGATAAGAAGGCAGAAGAAATAGCAGAATCCAAGGCAAATGAGAAAGTAGGTAATTTGGCAAAGATTTTGGCTAATGATGAAAAAATGCGATTGGAAAGGGAACTTTCAAATTTAAAATTGCAGTTTGAAGATAAGCAAAGAGAATTTATCCTTAAAGATAATATTATAAATTCTTTGACATCTGACAAGTCAAGATTACAGGAAGAAAAAATTGCTCTTGAAGAATCCAAAAGAAAAGCCGAAGAAGAAGCTAAAGTTCTTGATGACAAAGTAAAAGCACTTCAAGCAGATAATAAGACATTATTTGAACAAAATAATACTTTGGCACAAGAAAAGAATACTTTGACTGAAAAGAATAATATTTTATTTAACAAGAATAATGAGAAAAAAGAAAAGATTACAGAATTGGAATCACAGATTGAGCAGTTGAATACTGTACATTCCGAAGAATTAGCTAAGAAAGAAAAAGAAATTGAAGAGGCTGTCAAAAATGCAGGTTCCAGTGCTGAAGAGATAGAACGCAAGGTTTTAGATATAAATACTGAAAAGCAAAAGATTGAAGAAGAACTTCAAAAGCATAAAGACTTATATGCTGATTTTGACAATTTATATAGTTATTATAAACAACTTTATGAAGAACTTCCAGATGATGTAAAAATACCTCTTCAAAACCTCTTTGGAAAAGAAGATAAGATTTTGAGTATTGTTTTCAATATAACGCAATCGAGAAGAGTTGAATCATTGTGGCAATTTATTTGTGATAGAATAGATAGAGATGAATTGCCTGATCAGATTGGCTATTTGAAGAAAATATTCGATATTGCATTTAGATTGCTTAGAATATCTGATCCTAACTATGTATTATTAGAACCAAATGTTGATGATGTTATTGATAATATAAGAATGAAGAGATATTCAAAATCTCCTGTTAATGGAGTTGTGAAGAAAGTTTTATTACCTGGTATCAAATATCAGGCAAATAATCGTATAATAAAACAGAGTTTGGTTTTATTGGGTTAGAAATCTTATAGGAGAATTTAAAGATGTCTATTGAAGATAGAACAATAACAGAGATAAAGATAGAAGCTAATGATGAAGAATTGACAAATCTTCGTCACAAGGCATTGAAAAAATTTATTGTAAAGAGAATTGGTGAATTAGAATCCTCTTTGAAAGAAATGTGTGAAGAATTTGAAGGTAGATTTGAGCGTAATGAGTGGATTAAGATTGATGAGACTTTTTACTATGTCAATGATGTAGTTGCATTTGTTCCAGATATTAAATCAAGTGATCTCAATTGGAATAACAGTTCATCTCTTATTGAAAATATAGATGAGAAGTATTTGAATTTTGAAAATATGCAGGGCGATATTCCTACTGCACAAGAAGCCAAAGCCATTTTTGGAAAAGATAATCCATTTAGAAAATCAACTGGAAAGATAGAAGATTATGATGGCATAACTGTAGATGACGGTAAATCATTTTATCTTATTTCTGAAGACATGGTTTTTGAATATGGTTCAAAAGAAGTAAAAGAAAGAAAAATATTGACATATCCAATCTGTCGTTTAAATGTTAAGAATTCTAAGAAGATATCTACACCAGAGGTTATTTTGTCTTGGCTTTCTAAAGGTGTGAGACCAACTTTTGATAAAGACTATTTAAGTAATATTTATACTGAGTTGAAAAATCTTACGGGCAAAAAAGAAAAAGGTTATTTTTATTATCTTCAACCAAGTTCAAATACTATTGTTTTTGCTGATAGAGAAAATTGTATTGACAAACTTTATAAAGACTGTGTGAATGGTACTAAGTTTAAGTTTTTGAAAACAAAAGAAGCTAATGTTGATAAGATTTTAAATGAATGGACAGAATTTGAAGCTGATGAAGAGTTTTGGGCTGAATTTAAGGAAAAATATCTTAAATGTGATGAGAGAAGAGCAAATTTGCGTGAATATACAGAAGAAAAATTGACAGGAATGAAACAGGGACATTGGGATTTATTTGATTACGATGATTCCATTGACAGTGACATAATTGTTAAATTACCTAAAACAATATATTCAAGAGATCCAAAAGAGGATATTCAAACAAATTGGGTTGGAATTGATTTTGGAACAAAAAGTACAGTTGTTTCTTTCAGAGATAATGATGAAGGTCAGAATATAATTCCGATCAATGTTGGTAAAGTTCAGGGAACTTCTGATTTAAATGATTACGAAAATCCAAGTATCATGTACTTTGTCGATTTTAAGAAATTTTTGGAAGATTACAATTCCAAAAAAGGTCGTCCTGATACAGAGTGGGCAGATTTGGTTATTGCCCATGATGCACTTAATTATTTGAGAACTGCAGATGAGAGGAATTTTGAATCTTTTTTGACAGATTTAAAATCTTGGTGTGGCTCTAATGATATTGTAAGAGTAAAGCCACAAAAGAACAATAGACCTGTTGAATTTAAAAAATTTCTTGAAATAGGTGATAAAGACCTAAATCCTGTCGAATATTACGCATATTTTTTGGGATTGTATATAAACAATATGCAACGTGGAAGTGGAAAAATTTTTATGAGATATAAAATTTCGTTTCCTGTTACTTATGAAAAAGAACTTCGCCAAAAAATAGTTGATTCTTTTGAAAAAGGAATAAAGAAATCGTTTCCTACATCATTGTTGAACAATGCCAAGGCTATGAAAAGATTTAAAATAGATTCTGAGACAAGTGAACCTGCTGCTTATGCCGTAACTGCTCTTGAAAAATATAATTTTAAACCTTCAGATGATGAGCAAGAATATTATGGTGTTTTTGATTTTGGCGGTGGAACTTCAGATTTTGATTTTGGTGTATATAGTAAATTTGATGAATCTAATACAAATGATGACGATGATGAAGATAGTGGTTTTGATTATAGTTTGATTCGTTTTGGCAACAATGGAGATAGATGTCTCGGTGGAGAAAAACTTTTAAAATATTTGGCTTTTGAGATATTTAAGGCAAATAGAAAAAGATTGTCTTTTGACAATGGAACAATGATTCAATTTACACTTGATGAGGGAAGATCAGAGGCTGAATGTATTGGTTTTGAGGATCTCATAAATAATCAGTCAACTTATGCAAATAGAAATATGTATAATTTGATGGAAACTTTGCGTTGGGCTTGGGAAGGTTTCAAACCTAATGATGACAGATCTCAAAGGTTACAAGAAGATTATTGTAATAAAGGTTTTATATCTCTTGATCTCATAAATAACAAGGGGATTAAGATGCCTGATGTTGAATTGTCTTCTTATAGACAAAATGAAGATGGTAGTTCAGATTTTATAGACCTTCAAGAGCTTTTACAGAAGAGAATTGATAAGGCTGTTGAATTGTTCTTTATATCTATGAAAGAGGCATTTAAAAAAGGTGCCAATGACAAAAGGTATGCCATAAAACCTTTGGAAGATATACCTAAGATCAATATCTTTTTGGCAGGAAATTCTTCTAAGTCAAAATTGTTTCTTAAGATATTGAATAGCTATATTTCAGATGATGTTGGAACTACAAGTGATTCTTCATCTAACCTGAATTATGACTATTCTATGAGTGAGTATTCTAATGATTCATCAAAAGATTTTGTTCCACCTTCTCTATCGACTTCTGCTCATTGCAAAGCAAAGAAGCTGTTGGGATTAGGAGAGGATTCTAAATTACAATTTGAAATTTTTCCTCCTTTAGGGACAGATGAGGCTAGAGAGAAACAAAAAAATCGTGGATATTATGTAGATATTGATGACAAGACTGAGCCAACAGGAAAAACAGGTGTTGCTTATGGTCTTTTGGTCGATAGAATTGATGTAAAGACAGTTTCAGCAACAGAAGATGGAGAAGTTGGATTCCTATTTTATTTTGGAAAATCCAAAAAGGGAAATAAATTCAATACAATTATTGACAAAGATTCTGCTTTGAATATTTGGCAAAGAATTTATGTTATGAGAGAAGATAAAGAAGAGTATAGATACCTATACACAACTTTAGCTGAGGCAGGATCAGGAGAAATGGATGCAAAGAAGGCTAAAGCAAATGATTTTCCTGTTGATATTGATGAAGTAGAAGATGGAATGGAAATATGGGTTCGTTCTGTAGCTAAAAATAAAGTAGAATGGCGTATTGTAAGAGACGAGAAAGAGTTGGAATCAGAACTCAAAGAGCCTAAAATTATTGAATTGAAATAGGGGGAAAAGTTAATGGTTGATGAAAGTTGGGAACAGAGAAGAGAGCAGTTTATAGAAAAGCTCAGGCGTACAGAAAATCTTTTCGGTGAATTGTCAGAGATAGATAATACTGGAATGGTAATTGGAAATGATGAGATTGAAGCTCTGAAAAAATTGCAAGCACGCAATGCTGAGATTTTAAAAAAACTTGAAAGCAAAGAGTTTAGTGTTGCGATAATCGGACTTGAAAAAGCTGGAAAGTCAACATTGGGAAATGCACTTATCAAATCTATAGTTTTGCCAGAATATACAGAGCGTTGCACATATACAAAGACTGAGATAAGAGCAGGGGAAGAAGACAAGACAGAGATTTCTTTTTATAATAAAGAGGAATTCAATCAGAATTTTAAAAAGATGTGTGATGATGTTGAATACACTGGCAAGTGGAATTTGTCTGATTTCAATGCTTATTGGGAAGAGGTAAGCCAAGACAGAGATAAGCAGACTTTGTTTAGAACTTTTAATGGCACAACTGTTGAAGATATTCGTGAGATTTTAAAAGGTGTTCCAATTATAGGAAAGTTGCTTGGTACTCCTGCAAAAGAGTTTACAAATCCCAAAGATGCTCGAGTATATATTACTGGTATTAAGGAATATAATAAAGATGATAATACAGTTGTACGTACTGCAGAGCCTTATGCTGTCAAAAATGTTAAGATAACATCGACACAATTAGGTGATATGAGCAATATTGTATTGTATGATGTACCAGGATTTGATTCGCCTACTGAGATTCACAAAAAACAGACGGAAGAAATGCTTTTAAAGGCAGATGCAATACTTCTAGTAACAGATGTTGGAAATCGTCCAAATTTGACAGGCACTCAGCTTGATATGCTCAAAAAGCTAAAAGATGAAGACGGTGTAAATCTCAATGAAAAGGCATTTATATTTGGAAATAGAATCGACAGAGCAGGAAATAAAAAACAGGCTGAAGATAATTCTTCTGCATTGAGAAAAGATGCTGTTCACAAATATAATATCACAACAGAAAGCAGAGTAATTGTCGGTTCTGCAAAAGCATATTTGGAAAAAAATCAGCTTTTGTCTGAAGATGATAAGGCTCGTGGCTTGACAGGAGCAGATAACATACTTGACAGCTGGGGCATGCCTTATGGTAGAGATGAACTTTATCAGAAAATGCAAGAATATTATGCCACAGACCGTTTTGTAGTTATCAAAAAGAGAGCTGACAAAATTTTAGAAGATATAGAGAAATTTTTGAAAGAAATTCTCAATAAATTTTATTCTAAGAATTCAGATGGTGTAAATCCTGATTATGGAAAAATTATTCTTGGAATAAATGCCAAAATACAGGGTGATTTTATCAAACAGGCAAAGTTAATAAATGATAAATACAGTGATGGAATAAATTGTCAACTTCCTTTCAGCACTTGTGTAAGTAGTGATTTGCCAAAGATATTTCCAAAAGTTGAAGATTTTCCACTAAATTTGATTGAAGATGTGGAAAATGAGACTTATAAAGATACAACAGGAAATTATCCTTTGAGTGAAATAAATGCAAATCTTAGGAAAAAATTACAACAAATGTTTGTAACAGGTATCGTTAAGAAAGTTGCAACTATAACAAATGAAGAACAGGGCAAAATCAGAGAAGAACTTGTTGATACATTTCTTGAAATAATCGGAACAGACAGTATAAATAAAGATAAACTCAAAGATTCTGTAAATAAACTATTTTTTGGTGATTATTTGATAGAAAATGGTTCAGAATGTCATTTTAATATTTTGGTTGAGAGATTTTCGACAGGATTGGTTGAAGCTCTTATCAGAAATCCATTTGCTTCACAAGAGAGAGAAAACAAAGTTTGGCAGATACAGTCTGACTTGATTCATTTGGCGTCTTATTATTATGATTTAGAAACAACTGGAAAACTTGTTTTTGACAACAAGCATTATTATGGTCTTTTGGGAAAAATATTGGCTCATGAAGAGAGTTATTTGAATGAAGACAAGCCTGTAAAATATCAGTTGAATAGTTTGAAAGAAAATTTCTGTTTGAAGACAAAAGAAGAAATGTTGAAATATCTCGATGAAGATATTGATATATTGAATGATATAACTCAAAAGGCAATGATAAAAGCAATAGGTCTTGAAAGAGCATTTGTCAGTGTCTTCACGAAAAATATAAATTTGATTCGTGATTCGTTGGCTCAAGATGGTCAATTTGAAGGTTCAAAATTGGGAACTTGGATTGCTGAAAATGTTGGAATAATCAGAGAAAGTGAATGTGCTGATATAATAAGAGAACAGGAAAATAACCAAATTCGCAAGGTTATTGTTCAGTCAATAGAAAGAGTTTTGGCAAATTGGAAGAATAATTAAATTTTTAAACAATTCCCCTTTTATTTATAAAAAATAAAAGGGGTTTGTTGTTGTTTTAGATAAATTAGATTTAATAAGAAAATTTCTTGAGGAGGAGAAAATGAAATTTCAACCTAAGTCTTTTGCTAAACCTGGATTTGATAAAGGAAGAGATGATGGAGATATTCGCAATAAGCCTATGCTTGGTGTTAGAAGAGATAGTGGCGATAATGGAGAGTTAAAGCAACAGATAGAAGAGTTGACAGATGAGCTTGAAAGGGAAAAGAATGATAATTTGGTCAAGGACGATCAAATAAAGCAATATCAACAATATATACAGGCATGTAAAAATCAGATACAAAAACAGAAAGAGTCTGCAGAACAATATAGAAAAGATGCTGAGAATAAATTTGACACTATTATAAGACAGGCAAAAGAGACTATAGCTGGTAAAGATGGTCAGATTAATCAGTATATACAATATTTAAAAGAAGCCAAAAATCAAATAGAAACTATTAAACAAGAAAAAGAAACATTAGAAGCAAATAGAGTTGAATTCGAAAAAGAAGTCAATGATTATATAGAAGATGCAAAATCAAAATTTACAACTTTGGTTGCTGATATTCAGACTAAACAGAGTGAAATTTTACAAAAGGATGCTGAAATCGAGCAGTTAAAATCAACATTGTTAAAAAATAATGGTGATAGTGGCAAATTTCAGTCTGAGATAGCAAGAAAAGATGAAGATATTGCTAAATTACAGGCAATATTGGGAGAAAAAGATTCTGAAATTGGCAAATTAAAAATTGAATTGGAAAATGAACAGACTGCAACGGATAAACTACAATCTGAGAAAGACAATAAAATTGTAAAATTGCAATCTGAATTAGTTGAAAAAGATAGTGTGATAAATCAACTAAAAGTAAGTGTATCACAAAAAGATGGAGATACTGGCAAATTACAATCTGAAATAGCGAAGAAAGTTGATGATATTGTAAAATTACAATCTGAAATAGATAAAAAAGATAAGAAACTTGTTAAATTAGCTAATGAGATCGAAGACAAAGAAAATAAAATTTCTGAATTGAAATCTGAAATAGCACAAAAAAATAGTGATACAGGTGAATTACAAGCTAAAGTAGCTGAGAAAAATAGTGATATTGTTGAGTTGCAGTC
>JBGUKW010000114.1:0-7938 GCA_045114665.1 Candidatus Xenobia bacterium
TCGTTTTATTATTTACAGGATTTGTGTAATACGACTGTTGATAAATCCAATAAAATTCCGAAAAATCAGACCTAAAAGAATCAACTACTTTTTTAGTTTCTTTATAAGAATATGAGTCTTTCGGAAGATAAATACGAAAAGCATATTTCCCACTTCTGCCCAAAAGAGGTTTTCTTCCATTCTTCTGAAAATCATTACTAGCACGTAAAAAAACATTGTACAATCTTTTTTGCTTTTTATTCAATTGTTGATAAGCATATCTTGTTGTTGTTTTTCCTTTATATTTAGTTGTCGTTTTTAAATTTACAAAATCTGTACAATCTGTACTTTTCACCGGGTTTTCTGCAACCCCTCTTTCAATTGTAAATTTACCATCTTTCACACATTCTTTCTCAGGAGTATTAACAGCATATGGATGCATCAACAAAAAAAATATTATCATGCCACACACAATCAAACCACTTAAAACCTTTACATTCTTTTGTTTCATAAAAATCACCTTTTCCTTCAAATTGTACACGGGTTTCATCTACCCTTAGATTGCAAAACCAAAAACTATCCCTCCCTCATTATCAGCACAGATACCTGAGCTATTACCATTACCTTTGACATGAAAGAATAAATTGTATTTGCGGGAGTTAGAACAAGGTGACCGGAGCCACCACCAACAAAGGGATTTATTTATTCTTTTTAATACATGGGATTTTTTTCTGAAATACGAATATTGCTCTCCCTCTGGTTTTAAAGAACAATTCATCCATCCCAAAACATCACATCCATTTCCACGTCCTCTTTGATATACTACTGGTCTGTATATTTCGCTTATAGAAAATAAAAATAATTTGTCTGTGGTTTTCTCAATCTTGAAAGAATCGCCTCCAATGTTTGTAACCTTGATTACAGAAGAGATAACAGCTTTTAAATCTTTTTCCAGACTGTTAAATATGTCTTCCGAAAGGAATCTCCGCATCTCGGAATTTTTCCATCCCCCGATATTCGTTCCCGTCTCGTTCATTGGATATTTCTTGTCTAAGCATTCCATAAGACCAAAAGTAATACCGGCTTTTCCGGAACCGTCAGCTAAGTCATCATGATTAAAGCCCAAGATAACTGCTTTGTATCGCTTGCCATTTACCGTAATGTCTTTTGTCTTTTCAACTTGAAACAGCTCCTTCGCTCTGCCGCTTTTAGAAATCTCATGAATCTCCTTCCAGGAGTAGTCATTTAAAGGCCTTTTTCTTAATGGGATAACAACATCTACGGCACTTTTGACTCCGTTAATTTCAATTTTTCTTTTCATATAATTTCCACCTTCCTAAAAAAACATCAATCAATGGTTACATCTTTAATATGAGTTTTTGTCAGATTACACAAAAACATAATGTAAAGAGGGTAGGAACTCTTTGAATCCCCACCCTTTTAACTATTTAACCGTTATTATCATTTTCTTTTTATACACCTGCCCTTTGTATTTTACATTGTAAGTAACAGATGTTTTTCCTTTCTTTTTAGCAATTAGTGTGTTTTCCTCTTCATTAAATTGCAACACTTTTTTATTTGTGATTTTTACTTCATTCCAGTCTTCTTTTCCTTCTTCTATATAATTAGAATATAAAAAAATAATTTTTTCCTTTTCCCCTTTTTTTAAATTTGTTCGAGGAACAGTAAAGGAAATATCCTTTCCTACCTCAACAATCTTAAAGACTGGTTTTTTTTCTATTGTGTCTATTGTTATTTTTTTGTCTGACAGCGGAACATATTCGTATGCTATACCATCATATATTTCAACAGCATATTTTTTTAAATTCGTCAGTTTCATTTTCATTTTTATATTATAAGTAACACTTTCACCTACAAATGGAACATTTTTATCGGGAGTAATCATGCAAATGTCGGTATCATATTCACTTAAATGGACTTTTTTTGGATATCCTTTTTTACATATCTGGGCAGAATAGACATTGAAGGATGGATAAGAACTAATCTTATGGTCATTTTTTTCAAACTCTTCATCTGTAAGATTGTAAAATCGATATCCTATTTCGTCTCCTTCTTTATTATAAGTATCATTCCACGTAATATCCGTATTGTACCAATATTCCCCAATTTTTACCTGGTTCCATGCGTGCAATCCACCGAAAATAGTATCACCTACTAAATAATTATTAGCCACACCAACATGCGTCAGTAAAAGACTAAATACCTTTGCGTATGCTTCACAGACACCACCTTTAATTTCCGTTAAGGGACCGACCACAGTATGGGCACTACTGCTACTAGATGGTTTATTACGGACCTTATCACACTGATAAAAGACTTGTTTGCATAATTCATCATGAATTGCCAGTTCTCTCTCCGAATCCGACATATCCTCTTTCACAAGTTTTTTATACTCACTCACCGTTTTTTGCATCCCCTCAATTATGTATTTTCGATATTGAGCAGATACATATTCAGGTTTCACTTCACAAAAAAATTGGCAAATCTGATTATCAAATTGATAATATACATATGGGCAACTTTCAAACCAAAAAAACTCTGGGAAGTCACATCGAAAAGCATTTGATGCAATTTCTAAATCCTGTGGTGTATATATACTTCCATTTTCAGAAACAGACACTTTAAATGCATAATATTTTATTTCTCCATCCCATTCGCCTAATAGGATTTCTTTTCCTTCCCTCTGAAACGTATTTGAGTAGGAAAGAATAATCTTGTATAAATCTTTTTGACTTTTTGTTAACTGCTGATACGCATAACGAGGAGCTGTTAAGTCCTTGTACGTACACTCTGTTGTTAAATCTACAAAATCTGGGTATAATCCATCAATTGGCACTCCAAAATCACTGTAGGTTACAGAAAATTTTGTTTTTTGAGTTTCTCTTTTTTGTACATTTGGTTTTTGGATTGCCTTTGCATCTGTTTGCACCCCGCTAACATCAGCATTTCCTTTAAAACCAAAATTGTACACAATGCCACTCATTGTAACCTCTTTCTCCGTTTTTGCAAATGGTTGAACAATTGAATTTCCAATCAATATGCATACGGTTAGCGCTGCCATAATTTTTTTAGGGTGGCGCTTTACAGTTTTCATTAACTTTGCAGAAAAATCATCAAACACGATGATTATTGATGCAATTATAATGCATCCCAAAATAAATTCTTTTACAATTGTTTCCATAACAAATTCCTCCATTCTTCTACTAAGGGGATGAATATACCCCTTAAAACATCATTAAAACATTGCACTTTTAATATGAGTTTTCAGAATAGGAAGTGACACATTTTTCTTATACAAAAAAAAGACTGTCGTGAAAGACAGTCCTTTTTTATGAACAGGCTGTTTGAGCTGAAATAAGCGCTTTTCTCTGCATTTCATTGATATCAACAAAAGCCCCAATCACATCCTTATTATTTTCAATATTTTCCATACGTTCTTCATCCTTACTTCCGGTAGTTAAGAGATTATAACAAACAACATTAGAAAACTTAGATGCAGTTCTTCGACAACGGCCAATCCTTTGAATATAAATAGCTGCAGTATCGGGGAGGTCATAATTAATGATATATTTTGCACATTGAAGATTTACACCTTCCGCCATTGCATCTGTTCCTATCAAAACATTATATTTATCAGATTTCCAAAACAAATCAACAATGCGATTCCGTTCCTCTTCATTTTGAGCCCCGGTATATAACATGGCAGGTACTTTAAGTTTTTTTTGTATATCTTCCGCAATCAATTCCGCAGACATCCGAAATTTACTAAAGATTATCACTTTATTTTCTTCTCCCAGTATATCTTCAACAATATCCAGCAAGCTTTCTGTTTTTGCAGACATTTTGTAGCTTTTAGGGATGAAATCAGTATATTTCCTAGCCATCTTTGAACCAGAACGTAAAAAAATACGCGGGTCAGAAGAAGCGCCTTGTCGTAACGAAATCGTTCCTTTAGATATTGCTTCCAATCTCACAATTTTATCTTCATCAGAAGACGTTTTTTCTTTCAATTCTTTTATCTCCTGTATTTGAGAGTTAATATCTTTACTGAACTCATCAATTTCATTCAGGATATTTGTTTGAACATTATCCATAGAACATTGTACGTTTTGGATTGTTGTTTCCGGCAATTCAATAGCAACCTCATATTCAGTCCTTCTTATCAGAAAAGATTGTATTTTGTTTCTTAATTCATCTAAATGTTTAGCTCCAACAATAGTGGGTCCGTATATACTTCCCCAATCAATCGTAAGATAACGATGTTCAAAATCCCTCCACAAACCAAAATATTCTGGGGAGGTAATCTGAACAACACCAAATATATCTGCTGGCTTTGACATGATTGGAGTACCGGTAAGAAACACTACTCTTTTCCCCTGACAAGTTTCTTTAATATGATTATTTATAACACCTTCTCTTGCCTTAACCACATGAACTTCATCGATTATAACAAAATCAAAATTAAGTGATTTTATTCGTTCCGTGTCATTTAAAAAACTGTGATAATTAGTTACCATGACAGCCAAGGGAGAGGCATCTATCTTGTCATAGACCTTATATTTTTTCTTTTTTGTTTCGGGAGTCCAGTCAATATAAAAACCTTCTTCCAAATCGGTAAATTTCCGGATTTCATCACACCATTGTTTTTTTATTGTTTTTTTGCAAATGATGAGTATTTTTTTTACATTTTCGTTTTCAATAAACCATTTCATAACAGAAATTGTTTGGGCGGTATTGTGGGTTACGGTAAAATCGCCTAACAAATAAAGATGATTTCCATCAAGAGTAAAACCATAATAGTCGTCAATATCTAACGATTCGATAAAAAATGAATAAGGCACGAACTTTTTTTGTGAAAATATTTTTTTATCAACAAAAATCTTGTAATAAACATCCTCCTTAATAGCCCATGAGGTCCATGAAACAGAAAATCCCAGTGAGCGAATGAGAAATAAAACATCTTCCTTAAAAGTATCAGACATTGTATTGATTTCGTAAACACCATCAACCAAATTAGAATTTTTTAACAATCCAGCCAATACACATAATCGAGTTTTTCTATCAGCATACTTGTATGCTGGTGAAATATATCCTTTTTTATGTAATTTTTTGATGCAATTGTCATTTAACCATAGTCCATACAAATACGGGTCCGCGTTTTCCTTATTTTCGCTGTTTAAATCATTTCGCACAAAGACATCAATCGATTTTTTATAAGCTTTTAAGATTTGTTTGATGTTTTTTGGTAATTGTAAATATTCCTTTACAGATATATTTACAATGTCTCCACGTTGATATTTTTCATATGTCTCCGACACAACTAAAGACAGAATGTGACTTTCATTGCAAGTGAAGAAATCCCCATTTGCAAGAGTAATTTTATACATTTGTTCTCGCCCACGAGCTAATGATAATACGTTTCTAGGAGTTCCATCATCCCCCATAAGCTGTTCACCAACCATAATGTCTTCTACATTTTTAATCGAGCCATCATACATAAGTATTTTTGTACCTTTTCCGTGACATTTACCCAACCCCACCCCATCGGCATTTAAAACAAAATTATGGTCTAAAATACGGTCAATCATAAACTTAGAACCGTAGCGTTGATAATCAAATAAAGGAATTTTCATCTTGGGTAATACAATATCATGATTGATTTTATACATTTTAGAATAATCTGGTGGAGTTTCTCCATAAATTACCCATCGAGGCGTTTTAAAAAATAATTCTCCCGGAAATTCTCGTTCAATACGGGGTAGGTCCTTTTTCTTCAAGACATAAATTTTGCTCTCCCTGTCAAACACAATATTAGGGACAGCTTTTCTTATACGTTTGGCATAGTAATAATTAGATTTTAAAATCAAGTTTTCAGTATCAAGAGCGGTTATTGTAAGCATAAAATCATCTCTTTCTTAATCTTTTTTTCTCTTTTAATATGAGTTTTTTTAAGAAAAAGGACAAAAAAATAACATTTTTTACAAAAAAACAAAAAAAATTTTTTGTAATTTTATGTATTTTTTTTGTTTTATTTTTTTTTTACATACCATATTATAGATATAGAAAGAATTACGGGAGGATGATGAATTATGAGCGAAACTAGAATTATAGAAATTATTATTTTTATAATATTAGCATATATAGCGATTACAGCAGAAAAAAGAAAGAAAAAAAGAATACTACATAAAAACATGAAAAAATATATAAATACTTTTAACAAAGCGGAACAGCTTATGGAAAGTGCAGAAAATATAATACAAGGAGAAAAACAAAACTTTAATGATTTCCATTTTTCATGGCAATATAAAGAAATAAAAAATATGGCTACCCAAATGCAAACAAAAATGGCTGTATTGATTGATGACATGCAGTTAAAGGTTAAAATGGCAAAAGATAAGTGGGCAATAAATATCATGACTGACGAATTAAAACGCCATGTATTTGATATTAAAAGACTTTTGGAAATGTCTGAAGATTTAGAAAAAATTGCAAAATATTACAAAAGAACTCATGATAAAACAAGCGCTTATCAATATGAATCTTTTCAAAAAGTAGTAGAAGAAGAATATTATAAGCGATACGGAGATAAATATTCATTTGGCAATCGCTATCAACAGCATTATCAACAGAGTAATAATAATCAAAATTACAATAAACATTATAACAATTATCAACAACAATATAAAAATAACTATCAAAAACAGAATTACAATCAAAAATCCAAAAATCCAACAGATGAGATGGTTGATAAATTTTTTAAAGATTGTGCAAATCTAGCTCAATTAAAAAAGTGCTACAAAAAACTATGTATGGTTTATCATCCGGACCAGCCAACAGGAGACGCCACTATTTTTACTGCAATCAATGAACGATATCAGCAATTACAAAAAAAATTATCATAAAAAAGAAGACTTGTTACATTAGCAAGTCTTCTTTTTTTTCTATTTACAATATTAAGATTACTGATTTACTTTATCCAACTTGATTGTAAAATCAAAAGTACCTTTCCAAGAACCAGCTGTTAAATCCTGAGCGGAAATTTCTCCGGTAGTTGTACCAGTACCTTCATAAGTATCTAATTTAATTTCGCTTTGAGTCCATGTTGTTTTAGCTGCATTTACAGCACTTCCGGTTGCGATAGTTGCTGTTACATCATCTTTCTTAGCTACAGATGCATTCTGTTCTGACATTTGAAATGTTTCAGGTGCCGTTACACTAATTTTTTGAGAACCGGCAATATCCCCTTTTACTTTTGTCTGATAATTACCCTTTTTTGTTTGGCCATCCAAGGTAATAATTTTGGGGATTACAACACTAAATGTTGATGTTCTTGTTGCATATACTTCCACTTCTGACGTATTTTCATAAGTAGTGTCCTGAATATTATCAATTGAAGTTTCGGTATAAGTTTTGCCCTGTGTTCTATCTTCACCAGTTGTAATCTGTGAATTATCGACATCACTATATGTACTGGATGTTGAGTTGATTAAAGTATCACTTTCAGCAAATGCTGCGACTGGACTTGTTGCAATTAGCATAGCAGCTAAAGCCCCACATAAATATTTCTTATTTTTCATTTTTAAAAACGTCCTTTCTATTTTTTTTAGTGAATTGTATGTATACAAGCGTAAAAATTCAAAGAATTCTTGGCTCGCATCTTCCAACTAGTTTTTAGTTTCCTTTTCCTCGATGCGCCCACGCATAAATGCGTGGGTATTTAGACTACATACGAGGTTAACCTAGACCTGTTCTTTCCAAAAAGGAAAGGTCAGTATCTGGGTTTGAAGAGAAAAAATATATTCTCTATTTTTAATATGAGTTTTGGTCTACCTTATTTTTTCATTTTGTATTGTGAACACTCACACCACTAAAGTGGCGTGCTTCCAATTCTTTAGAAATCGGATTACTTATCTACCATACAGTTCTTAACTCAGATAT
>JBGUKW010000115.1:0-2571 GCA_045114665.1 Candidatus Xenobia bacterium
GAGAGAACTCGTAAGACCTCTAATTTAAAATAGAGGCAAGGTTCGTTAATATCCCAGAATCCCCTAAATTTATGGAGAGTATGTCAATAATAAATACACAAATAAAGAATTTATCCTATTCACAGATTTTTTTTAAAAAAACTTCAGCTGGGGATTATTAGATAGCTCAACTGGAATTTTTTTTGTATATAACTGAGCCTAAGTATAAGTGAAAAAAATATATAGTATATAGAAAACTATTTAGGAAACTCCAGAAAAATTTTACACACTCGAATTTTCAAATAATAAAAAAGTGGTTTATTATTTGAAAATATAATTTATTCAAGTTATATTTTTTTATTGGAGGATTTATGATTAAAAAATCATACATATAAAATGGGTGATTATTACAGTTTTATTATTACTAATCCCCAAAAAAGGCTTATAAATGCTCTTCATTATCCCGATAGAGTTGTACAACATTGCATTTGCGATGAGGTTTTAGCTCCTATTATTGATAAAAAACTCATTTATGACAATTCAGCCTGCCGTACTAATAAGGGAACACATTTTGCACTCAATAGATTGAGCAGTTTTTTTTAGAGATTTTTATAAAATTCATGGTTGCAATGGTTACATATTGAAATGCGATATTAGAAAATTTTTTGATAATATTGATCATTCTCTTTTAAAAGAAAAACTTAGAAAAATTTTTGACGATCAAGAACTTTTGTCATTGCTTTTTCAGATAATAGACAGTTATGAAAAAACTCCAAATAAAGGGATTCCTCTTGGAAATCAAACAAGCCAATGGTTTGCTATTTATTATCTTGATTCTCTCGATAGATTTATAAAAGAAAAATTAAAAATCAAATATTATTCAAGATATATTATATCCCAATAAATTTTGGATTCACTTTAAAATTCCACCAAAAACTACGGCCCAAATCAGAGATATTAGAACAAATCCCAAAACATAAGGAATTGTCTTTTTCATAAGGTCTTCAACAGAAACTTTCATGTATTGTGCGATCCAAACATTCTGTGTATTTGTCGGATCACATATTCCCTGAATTTGACCGACAGATAGAAATGCTCCCATAACTGCAGTAGCAGGTAAAATATTTGAAGAGACCAAAACAAGAGCTAATCCACTTCCCAAACCATATAAATTAAATGGTCCTCTGTAGAGTGCAAGTGGAGAAAGAACAAAGAAAAATACAACAAACCAAACTGGATTTGAAGGAACAACTGATTTTAAAAGTGGTTGCATTACAGATGTAACATAAGGTGCTGAAACAGCATTTAAAAGCATTCCAATCCCAATGAATAATCCAAAGACAGGAGCTATATCTTTTAGTCCTTCAATAGTTGAAGAAGTAACTGTATTTATCGTATTTTTAAAATCAGATACCATAGCCCCATAAATTGCAGATATTATAAAAGCAGGAACAACTGGCACAGAATATATTGGATTTATGATCAAAATAATAGGTAAAATAGGCGTTATAAGAGCAAATGGAGAGAGTTTCTTTCCTTTTTCATCTACTTTTACAGCCCAAAAAACGACTCTTTTTTCCCTTTTAAGTTCAAAAATAAGGAAAATTAATGCAATAAGTGAAAGTATTATCACATAAGAAATGCTAAAATTCTTGACGATTTCGAGGTCTATTCCTAAGGCATCTTTATAAAATCCCCAATTTGCTGGATTAAAAATTCCACCTATTGAAAGTGAAAACAGCAAAAGACAAGAAGCAAGGGAAGCAGATATTCCAGAGGCTGTCATAACTGGAAGTACAAGAGAGGCAATCATAATAAATCCCCCCAATCCACTTACAGAACTAAAAACAATGGCAGATGCGACAGTTAGAATAAGTGCAACTACAAACTTTTTATCTCCTGCAAGTTCAGCAGCTGTTTTTACAAGTTTTTCTGCAACTCCTGTCATCATAACTACTCTAGACAAAATAGCTCCAAAACCTGCATACATCATAGCTTCTGCAAGTCTAAATGAACCTTTTGAAATAACATCTACACAAATAAAATCAGCTATACATTTTCCTTTTTCTCCAAAAAATGGGAGCCCTGAAAATAGTCCTGAGATTAAAGCAATGAAAAAAGCCATAAGTGGCATAGCAATCAAAGCCGATATTTTCTTCATCACCATTAAAACACATAAAATTATAAAAACAATTATAATTAAAATTGCTGAAATCATAAAAACTCCAAAAAAAATTATTTTTTGGTATATTAACACAAAAAAAAAATATATGCAATATAAAATAAATAAATTAATGTAGGAAAAAATATATTTTTTACAGAATAACTATTATTTAAATAAAAACTGCAGTAAAATTTATCTATTAACTGTTTTTATAAAAATTTAATTCTTCAAGAAAGGCATTGTGAGAAAGAGATGAAAACTCCATTTTTTGGCAATTTATTTAAAAAATCAAGTAGTACAGATATATCATCTTTTAATGACTGTCTTGAAGCAATTAGAAATGATGATGCATACAAAAGAATTGAAGCTCTTGAAAATGTTTTACATAATTACATAAATCAGATAACAGATATAGAGCCATTTGCTGA
>JBGUKW010000116.1:0-2483 GCA_045114665.1 Candidatus Xenobia bacterium
ACAAACAATGTTTTTTTAACTGTATCGCTCATTTAAAAACTAAACCTCCTTGATAGCTTTGAAAGGACAATTTTTGAGACAAACACCGCATTTGATACACTTTGTCTGATCGATCTCATGTGGATGTTTAACTGTTCCACTAATTGCTCCAGCTGGACAATTTCTTGCACATTTTGTGCAACCTTTACAAAGGTCTTTTTCTATGACGATTTTCTTTAGAGCTGTACATACACCAGCAGGACATTTTTTATCTCTTATGTGTGCAACATATTCATCATAGAAATATTTGAGAGTTGAAAGAACTGGGTTTGGAGCAGTTTTTCCAAGTCCACACAAAGCACCTGTTTTTACATTTTCGGCAAGTTCTTTTAATATATCTAAATCTTCCATTGTTGCCTTACCTCTTGTTATATTGGTAAGGATTCTGAGCATATTCTTTGTACCTTCACGACATGGTACACATTTTCCACAACTTTCATTTTGTGTAAAGTTCATGAAGAATCTTGCTACTTCAACTATACAGGTGTCTTCGTTCATAACTACGAGACCACCAGAACCGACCATGGCTCCTGCTTTTGTAAGTGATTCATAATCGAGTGGAAGATCGAGATGTTCTTCTGTCAAACAACCGCCTGAAGGACCACCGATTTGTGCAGCTTTAAATTTTTTGCCATTTCTGATTCCGCCACCTATGTCAAAAATAACTTCTCTCAAAGTTGTTCCCATAGGTACTTCAATAAGTCCAGTGTTATTTACTTCACCTGTAAGAGCAAATGTCTTTGTTCCTTTTGATTTTTCTGTTCCCATAGAACTGAACCATTCAGAACCATTTAACAAAATAAGAGGAACATTTGCAAGTGTCTCTACATTGTTGATAAGTGTTGGTTGTCCAAACAATCCCTTATTTGCTGGGAATGGTGGCTTCGATCTTGGCATTCCTCTTTCTCCTTCAATAGAAGCTAAGAGAGCTGTCTCTTCACCACATACAAAAGCTCCAGCACCTTCTTTAATATGGATTGTAAAATTAAATCCTGTTCCTAAAATATTTTTACCAAGCAAATTATGTTCTTCTGCTTGTTTAATTGCTATTCTCAATCTCTTAATAGCCATTGGATATTCAGCTCTTACATAGATATAAGCCTCATCTGCTCCAACAGCATATCCAGCAATGGCCATACCTTCTAAAAGTCTGTGAGGATCACCTTCCATGACACTTCTGTCCATGAATGCTCCTGGGTCTCCTTCGTCACCATTACAGACAACATATTTCTTATCTGATTGAGCCATTTTTGTGAACATCCACTTACGACCTGTTGGGAAGCCAGCACCGCCTCTGCCTCTCAAACCTGAATCGAGGACTGTTTTTATGACTTCATCTTGTGTCATATTTCTGATACAATTTTCAAGGGCTTCATAAGCTCTGATTGCAACTGCATCATTTATATCTTCTGGGTTTATATGTCCACAATTTGAAAGTGATGTTCTATGCTGTTTTGCATAAAAAGCAATGTCATCATTCTTTTTGATTTTTTCATGTGTTTTTGGGTCTGTGTAGAGCAATCTTTCAACAGGAACACCTGTTTTGATGCTTTCGATTATGTCATTAACATCTTCTTTTTTTACTTTTACATAAGTAATATGAAGATCAGGGATAATCATCAAAGCACCCTGTTCACAGAAGCCATGACAGCCAGTTGGTACAACTGTCATTTTTTGTGATTGGATTGTCTGTACATCAACTCCAGCTTCTTTCAATCTTTTTATTATCTCAAGAGAACCATTTGCTACACAACCAGTTCCAGCACAGACGAGAACTCTTGTACCCTGTTTTTTAACATTTTCAACAGCCTCAATCTGTCTTGCTTTTATTGTCAATTCATTTGATTGCATTGCCGACTATTCCCCCTTTTCTCTCTTTATTATCTCATCAATAGCTATCTTAACTGCATCAGGAGTCATCTTTGGATAAACCTTATCATTTATGACAATGACAGGGGCAAGTCCACAAGCTCCTAAACAGCTGACTGTTTCAATAGAAAATAGACCATCTGCTGAATTTTTCTGACCATCTTCCAATTTTAGTTTTGCTTTTAAAGCATTTAAAACTGGCATAGAACCGCGAACATGGCATGCTGTACCATCACAGCATTTAATCTGGTATTTTCCTTTTGGATCTAAGCTAAATAAACTATAAAAGGTAGCAACTCCATAAACAGTTGCAGGGGATATTCCCATTTTAACACCTATTCTGACAAGGGCTTCTTTGGGAAGATAATTATACTCTTCCTGTACACGCTGAAGAACCGGAATTAGATATGTTGCTTCGGTTCCGATACTGTCTATTATAGAATCTATCTTCTCCATAGAAATTTCAGTAGAACTCATAACAAAATCAGCTGCTACTCAAAATGTGATTAAATATACTCACATCGAGAAATTGAAATCCTCACGGATATTTCTTACTGCTTCTTTCTTTTTTTTTA
>JBGUKW010000117.1:0-6761 GCA_045114665.1 Candidatus Xenobia bacterium
TATTTTAACTCTACTATAATAGTTGGAGATGAAAATTTTCAAAAAAAAATAGAAAAGTTTAATTTTCTAATATTTGAAAAAATTGAAAAAGATTTTAATTTTGGAAAATCTCTGCTCAAAATTATAAATAAATATTCACTCGACAAAATATTTTATTTTGGAGCGGGAAGCTGTTATTTTTTAAATAAAGATGAATTAAAATTTATATCTGAAAACACGGTAAAAGGGCAATTTATTTCAAATAATTTAGTATCTTCAGATTTTATTTCTTTCTCCTCATCAGATTTAAACAGGGAAATTATTTTAAATTTTCCGAATATTGACAATTATTTTTCGTCATATTTAATGAGTAAAACATCTCTTAAATATCTAAAAATGCCAGTTAGTTTGGGATGTATTTTTGATATTGATACACCAAATGATATTGCTATTTTATCAAAAATTACGGGAAATTCGGGTAGGATAGGGGAGTATATATCAAATAGTATTTTCAAAAATATAGATTTGAATAAATTTATAAAAATTTTGTCATCTAAATCGAGTGAAATATTTGTATATGGCAGAATAAATCCACTCAATTTATATATGGCTGAAAAAAATATACCTTGTAAAATAAGATTTTTATCTGAAGAAAGAGGACTTAAAGTAAGAGGAAGGGCGTCTGCAAGTCTTCTAAGTAATATGTTGCAATCAAAAAATTTTGATACTTTTTTTGATATGTTTGAAAATATTTGTGATGGTGGCATATTTGACACAAGGGCTATATTTTCACTGTTTGCTGGAGAATATAATCAAGAAGATTCCTATTTATCAGATATGCAAATGTGGGAAAAAATAAAAAATCCATTTATAAAATCTTTTACCAAAAGAATTTCTGAAAGTGAATTACCAATCATTTTGGGGGGGCATTCTGTAGTAAATGGTGGATTAATAGGTTTATCAAGTTTAGTAGGGGGTAAAAAATATGATTCAAGTTATATGTCCCGAATGTAAAGGAAAAGGCAAAGTACCCTGTCCTGTTTGTGCTGGAAATAATAAAGACAGCAAAAATATTGTTGATTGCAGAGACGATAAAGATAGTCAAGAAAAAGAAACTTTGGATAATAGCGAAAATAACGAAGACTGCAAAAATATTGTAGATTGTACGGATAATAAAGAGAGTCAAGAAAAAGAATGTCCTGAATGTGGTGGAACTGGTGAAGTTTTATGTACCGCCTGTATGGGGGGCGGTATAATGGATACAAATGCTTTTGCATAAAAGAGAGGCAAGACAACATGAAGAAATTAAATAAGTTTAAAATTTTATCACTTATTATTTTATTATTTTGTTGTTGTATAAATTTTTGTTTTGCTGAAGAAAAAGGATATCAGAGTGAGACAGATTATTCTAAATTTGTAAAAAATCCTTCAGCACTTGGTTTTACTCCTGATTATTCACTTTTTATTTCAGCATTGAATCAAATGCAACAGAAATTTATTGAGAATCCAACTGAACAGACATTGATTGCAGGAATAAACAGAGAGTTAAATATTCTTTTTAAGACAGCAAAAATAAATCAATCTGCACATATTTCTTCTCTAAATACTATATCATCAGAAGTTGCTTCTCTTTCAGCTTCGACAGGTCTTTCAACTTCTCTTTTGTGGTATGCTACAATACAGGGATTGATGGCAGCTATGGACGATCCATATACTCTGCTTTTGACTCCTAAAGATTATAGATCACTGATGGAACAGATGCAGGCTGGTACTTTTGGAGGAATAGGAGTATTTATTCAACAAGATAAAAATAATGGAAATCAACTTACAGTTTTTGAGCCTATTGAGGGAACCCCAGCATATAGAGCAGGTATTCTTCCAGAGGATCTAATAATAAAGATAAATGATGAACCAACAAAGACAATGCCAATAGATGTTGCAATGGCAAAATTGAGAGGTCAAGTAGGAACATCTGTAGTTCTTTTGATAAAAAGAAAAACAAGTGATAAATTATTAAAATTTACAATAGTAAGAGAAAACATAAAAATTCATTCTGTAAGCTGTAAATTGATAAATAAATCTGTTGGCTATATCAAGATTAGAACTTTTGGAGATGACACTGCTAAAGAATTTGCAAAAGCAATGAATGCCCTTGAAAGCAAAAATATAAGAAGTCTGATAATTGATTTGAGAAATAATGGTGGCGGTCTCATAAATGCTGCACAAGATTTGTGTAGTTATATGCTTGGAGCTGGAAAAACTGTTGTTTCAGTATCTGATAGAACAGGTAGAAAAAACTATTTAAAATCACATGGTGTCTCTGATCTAAAAATTCCGTGTGTTGTTTTAATAAATAAATATACAGCAAGTGCTTCCGAAATCACAGCAGGAGCTTTACAGGATTACGGACTTGCAAAATTGATGGGTGGAAAAAGCTATGGAAAAGGATCAGTTCAAGAACTTCTTCCACTTAGAAATGGTGGAGCTTTCAAAATAACTGTAGCCCATTATTTTACCCCTAAAAATAGAAATATAAACAAAATAGGCATTACGCCTGATATAAAAAAAGAAATGGATGTAACAAGAGTAGGAAGACCTGGTGATATACAACTCAAAGCAGCGGTCGAATACTTGAAAAAGAAGTAATCATGAAAGGTAAATATTATATAATAACACTTGGCTGTCAAAAAAATGAATATGATTCACAGCTTATCTCTGCCCTTTTAAAATCATGTAGCTATGAAAAAACAGAAGAAATCACAGAAGCTGATATTCTTGTAATAAATACTTGTTCAATAAGAGATAAAGCTGATGTCAAAGTTTATGGAAGACTTGGACAGTACAGAGAATTAAAAAAATTAAAACCAAATTTGATAACAATAGTTTCAGGCTGTCTTGCCCAAAAAGACGGAAAAAAACTTTTAGGTAGATTTCCAAATGTAAATATTGTTGTTGGTCCGAGAAATATTTCTTCAATTCCATATTTAGTTGAATATGTCCAGAGGACAGGTAAGAGAAGGGCATTGTGTGAATTGGGAGATATGAATTTTGAAGTCATGCCTGTTGACAGAGACAGAAGTTTTTCTGCTTGGATTCCTGTAACAGAAGGTTGCGACAATAGATGTACATATTGTATAGTTCCTTATGTAAGAGGTGCAATGGTAAGTCGCCCTCTTGAACATATAATGAAAGAAGCAGAAGAATTTGTCAATTCAGGTGGTCTCGAAATTACATTGTTGGGGCAAAATGTCAATGCCTATGGAAAAGATAAACCTGAATATGGATCTTTTAACGATATTTTAAAAAAAATCAATAACTTAAAAGGTATTGAAAGAATAAGATTTATGTCCCCACATCCTGCAAATTTTGATGATAAATTTGTTGAGACAATGGCTTCTCTTGAACATGTATGCAGACATATTCACCTTCCTCTTCAATCAGGAGATGACACTATTTTAAGAAGAATGGGAAGAAGATATACAACTCAAGATTATGCTTCGATAGTTGAAAAACTTCGCCAAGCAATGCCAGAAATAGCTATTACAACAGATATAATTGTTGGTTTCCCAGGTGAGACAAATGAACAATTTGAGAATACTATGTCTTTTGTCCGCAAGATGAATTTTGACGGTGCATTTATGTTTGCATATTCTGAAAGAGAAGGAACACCTGCTGTTAAAATAAATCCATCAGTACCTCCACAGGAAAGACTTGATAGGTTGAATAAACTTATTGAAATGCAGAATGATATAACATTTGAAAAGCACAAAAAACTTGAAGGAACAGAAGCTCTTGTTCTTGTAGAGACTCTTTCCAAGAAAGATGGAGAATTTGTAACTGGAAAAACAGATAAAAAAACTGTTGTCAATTTTACAGGTGATTCATCTTTAATAGGCAAAATAGTGAAAGTAAAACTTGCCAAAGCATTTACTTGGGGATTTATGGGAGAACTAATTTCAAATTCAGAGGTTTTATCATGAAGAATAAAAGTTTAAAAATTTTATCTCTTTTTGCATTATGTATAGCTTCTTTTTTATTAATGGGAGTCATAGATGGAGGAGATATTCCAGAATATATCAAAAAGCAAGCTCATTCTGAAAAAGAATGTGGAGTGAGAGTAATAAAAGATTCAAATATAAAAGATATTGAAAATTTGAAATCAGACCCAAAATATGCAAAAATTTTGGTTTTGCAAACTTCTTTTGAAAAATTTCCAAAAGAAATGATAGAAACTATAATGACTTGGGTAAGAGAAGAGGGGGGCAGTCTTTGGGTCTATGATTCAAGATTGGCTGAATATTTTGGAATGGTAAGTGATCCAATAAATCCTGATGGAACACTTAGTAAAGATATGGTAGGTGAAATTGGTTCAAGAAAGACGGAAGGTAAAGCAATTGTAGTTTCATCTTACGGAAGTCATCCAACATTAAATGGAGTAAATGGTGCTGTTGTTTTTATAGTAAAAATAGATGACGAAAAATTTAGTGCTGTCAAAACTGGAGGCGGAACTACTGCACTTTTGAAATATAAACTTTCTGAAGATAATGCAGTTTCTGCAATAAGGACTGAAGGAAAAGGAAAAGTAATTTTGAAACCTCTACTTTGGCCAGATCAACTCGATGGACTTAGATTTCAAACAAATATAATGGAATATTCTGCAGGATTCCCAGTTCCTGTAATTACATTAAAAGATTCACCTGTCACAGATGAAATGCTTATACCAAATAAATCGGCTGATGATTGGAAAGAAATAGATATGATTGAAATGTATGACGGCAGATTGGTTTGGGGAAAGATAAATAATAAAGATTTTTATTTTGAGGGAGTAATAAAAGGAAGGCGAGTAAAAAAAGATGAAATTTCAGATATAACATTTAATGAAAAGAAAAGCGGACTTGATGTTTTAATTTTTAAAAACGGTAAAAAAGAAAAAGGTCTTTTTTCATTAAGTGTAGATGGAGTTAATTTCAAAACTCCAAGTGGAAAAACCGTAAAGATCGGCAGAAAAGAAATCAAAAAAATAATATTCAATTCAAATAGGGAGAAAAAATCTGAAGAAAATGATTAATTCATTGACACCATCACAAATTGTAGAAGAGCTTGATAAATTTATCATTGGACAGAAAAAAGCAAAAAAAGCTGTTGCTATAGCTCTCAGAAACAGATATAGAAGAGATCATCTTCCAGAATATATAAAGGATGAGATTATTCCTAAAAACATATTAATGATAGGACCTACTGGAGTAGGTAAAACAGAGATAGCAAGAAGACTTGCAAAATTGACTGGAGCTCCATTTGTAAAGGTAGAGGCTACAAAGTATACAGAAGTCGGATATGTAGGTAGAGATGTTGAATCAATGGTTAGAGATTTGGCAGAAACAGCAGTTAGAGCAGAAGAAAAGAAAAGATTTAAGCAAGTTGAAGTTAAAGCTGAAAAATTGGCATGTGAAAGAATACTCCATATTTTAAGACCTTCTTCAGCTCCAAAACAGTCTCAATCCCCTATTTCAATGCTTTTAGGTGGAATGGGAATTCAACCTAACACATCCAAACTTTCTGAAGAAAATGAAAAAGTTAATGATGAAGAACTCGATGATGCGACAATGCTAAAAAAGATTGAATCTGGAGAATTAGATGAACAGATTATCGAGATAGAAACAGAAGATTCTTCATCCTCTATGGTTGAAGTATTTTCAGGAGCAGGTCTCGATGAAATGGGGGTTAATTTCCAAGATATTTTAGGTGGTATAATCCCTAAAAAGAAAAAGAAAAGACGCTTGACAATAAAAGAAGCTAAAAAGATACTTTCACATGAAGAATCTTTTAAACTTGTTGACATGGACGATGTCAAAAAAACAGCTATAGCTTCTGCAGAACAAGATGGAATAATATTCCTCGATGAATTGGATAAAGTCGCAGGTAAAGAAGGCGGGCATGGACCAGATGTATCGAGAGAAGGTGTTCAGAGAGATATTCTCCCTATAGTTGAAGGCTCAACAGTAAATACAAAATATGGACCACTCAAAACAGATCATGTTTTATTCATAGCAGCAGGTGCTTTCCATGTTAGTAAACCATCTGATTTGATTCCAGAATTACAGGGAAGATTCCCAATAAGAGTTGAACTCGAAAATTTAGGTTCAGAAGATTTTATAAAAATTTTGGTAGAACCTAAAAATGCCCTTGTAAAACAATATCAAGAACTTCTAAGAACAGAAGGTGTTGAAATTGAATTTTCACAAGATGGTCTTGAAGAAATTGCTTCTATGTCTGAGGAAGTAAATGACAGAACAGAAAATATAGGTGCAAGAAGACTTCATACTATAATGGAAAAAGTGTTAGAAGAACTAAGTTTTTCTGCTCCAGAACACAAAGGTGAAAAAATTGTCATAGATAAGGCATTTGTCCAGAAAGAATTGGCAGACATTGTCGAAGACAAAGATCTCAGTAGATATATTTTATAGTAATTGATAAATGAAGTAAAATAGGTTATAATATAGAATATATATTATAACCTGTTTTTATTTTATTGAAAAAATTATGATAAAAATAATAAAATATTTATTCAATTTAAAAAATAATTATACATTGTTCTTTTACATTTCTATAATTTCCATTATATTAGGATATTTATCATTGGGAAAGAACATTAATTTAGACATATATCCTCCTCTAGGAGGAGGAAAACTTAAGCTCTTAAAAATATAGATAAATATAGTAAAAAGTGTTAAAATATACTCATATAGATTATACAGAGGATAAAGAAATTGCTAAAAGCCTTC
>JBGUKW010000118.1:0-4213 GCA_045114665.1 Candidatus Xenobia bacterium
CTGTAATGGTAGTTTCACCGTTGTTAGTCGCTCTCTGGTTTGTTTGTAAAAAAATATTTTCAATTTCCACAAATAAAACATTTGTTATTTTTATAGCTTTTGTGATTCTTGTTTGCTTTGCTGCTTCTATTGTTTCTGAAAAGTTAGTAAAAATAGGTAACAGAAAGTATAAAGAAGAGATAGCAATTGCAAAGAGCGAGGGAAAGAAAGTTTCAGCTATATTTCCTCTTATGAAGTGGTCATATAAGGAAACTGATTTAGAAGGTAGTAATCCGCAAGCACCTTCAGCAAAACATCTTCTTGGAACAGATGCAACAGGTAGAGATGTACTTACAAGAATGTTATATGGTACAAGAATTTCAATGACAATCGGTGTTGTGGCTGTTTCGATTTATATGTTGATAGGCATAGTTTTAGGAGCTTTGGCTGGTTATTTTGGCGGAGCTATAGATATTTGGATATCACGACTTATAGAAGTTGTAATCTGTTTCCCAACGTTCTTCTTGATTCTTACACTTGCAGCATTTATCGAAAAGCGAACTGTGTTCCATGTGATGATCTTAATTGGAGTAGTTTCTTGGACAGGTGTTGCTCGTCTTGTCAGAGGTGAATTTTTACGACAGAGAGGAATGGATTATGTTCAAGCAGCTATAGCTCTTGGAATTAGTCGTGCAAAAATTATTTTTACTCATATTTTGCCAAATGCTATGGGACCAATTTTGGTTTCTGCAACATTTGGAATTGCTTCTGCAATTTTGACAGAATCAAGCCTTTCATTTTTGGGACTTGGTGATCCTACAGCTCCAAGTTGGGGAGGTATTTTGAATATAGGAAGACAACAGGGTAAACTTTGGCTTATCTTAGCTCCAGGATTTGCAATATTTTTTGTTGTATCTGTCTTTAACCTTGTCGGAGAAGCAATTAGAGATGCAATGGATCCAAGATTGAGGCAGTAAATATATAAGACTTAGGAAATAATGAATTTCGGAGGCTATTTTGGCAAAGAAGAAGAAAAAAGTAAAAAATATTGTTGCTAAATCAAAAGAACAACAAATTAATTTGATACAAAAAGAAGAAAAAGAAGAATCTATTGAAGAATTGTTGTCTGAAGAGGAAGTATCTGTTGAGGAGGAATTGCCTGTTTTTGAAGAATCTTTAGAGGAAGAAGACGATAGTGAAGAGTTTATCGAGACTGAAGAGCCAATAGAAAGGCAAAGAGTAGATGTCAAGTACGATAAAAAAGAAGAACCTAAAGAAAGAGAACGACAGAGAGAACAATTTTCAGAAGACAAAAAGGAAGAAGTAAAACTCGATAAAGAACCAGAAAAAATTTTGAGCGAAGAAAAAGGTAGTATAGATTCTGTAGAAAAAGCCAAAATTGACAAAGAGTCAGAGAAAAAGAACACTCAAAGTGAAGAAAGAAAAGAAAAAAATAGTATCGATGCCGTAGAACAAGCTAAAAATGAAAAAAAAGCAGATACTAAAAAGAATACCCCAAGTGAAGAAAAAGTTTTGGAGATAAAGAATTTAAAGACTTTCTTTTACACTGATGAAGGTGTTGTAAAATCTGTAAATGATGTCAGTTATTATGTGAAAAAAGGCGAAACTTTGGGGGTTGTCGGTGAATCAGGTTGTGGTAAATCTGTTACTGCTATGTCTATTTTGAGGCTTATTCCTCAGCCACCTGGCAAGATTGTTGGAGGTGAAATTCTTTTCAAGGGAAGAGATCTTACAAAGATTTCTGATGAAGAGATGAGACATATTAGGGGAAATCGAATTGCTATGATTTTCCAAGAGCCAATGACGAGTTTAAATCCTGTTTATACTGTTGGCGATCAGATTATTGAGGCAATTTGTCTTCACATGGATAAGACATATACAGAAGCTCGTGCAATGGCACTTTCTATGCTTGAAAAAGTTGGTATTCCTGCACCTGCCAACAGAATTGATGAATATCCACATCAGATGTCAGGTGGTATGAAACAAAGAGTTATGATAGCAATGGCTCTTGTATGTAATCCAGAACTTTTGATAGCAGATGAACCAACAACAGCACTTGATGTTACAATTCAGGCTCAAATTTTGGAACTTCTCGTTAAATTGCAAAAAGATTTTGGTACTTCGATTATTATGATTACACACGATTTGGGCGTAATTGCAGAAATTGCCCATAGGGTTGTGGTTATGTATGCAAGTAAAATAGTTGAAACTGCAGAAGTTAAAGAACTTTTTGCAAATCCAAAACATCCTTATACTATTGGTTTGTTTAATTCTATTCCAAAATTAGATACATCAGATAGGTTGATTCCAATTAAGGGAATGGTTCCAAATCCTCTGGATTTCCCTGTTGGCTGTAAATTTAACAATAGATGTGAATTTGCTACTGAAAAATGCAGAAAATCTGAACCAACATTAAAGGAAATATCACCTGGACATTGGTCAGCCTGTTGGCTCAACGAAAAATGATGATAAAAAAAGTCAAATATAAATGAAAAAAAAAGAAAAATCTGCAAATAGCAGAAATTTATTAGATTAAGCTAAAACTTACAAAAGGCAGAAATAAAGAATATGAGCCAAGAAAAAAAAGAGCTTTTAAAAGTAGAAGGTCTTAAAAAATATTTTCCAGTTGTTTCTGGATTCTTTTCAAAAGTAACAGGCTATGTAAAAGCTGTTGACAATATATCTTTTACTGTCAATGAAGGCGAAACAGTTGGAATGGTAGGAGAGTCAGGCTGTGGTAAAACAACGGCAGGAAGAACTATCATAAGACTTATTGAACCTACAGCAGGAAATATATATTTTAAAAATAAGGATATAATGCAATTAAAAGGTCAAGAATTAAAAGATATGCGTAGAAATATGCAGATCATCTTCCAAGATCCTTATTCTTCATTAAATCCAAGAAAGACAATTCTTGAAATAGTAGGGGAAGCCCTTGAAGTTCACAATATCGCAACAGGCAAACAAAAAGAAGATATTGTGGCAAATCTTATGGAAAAAGTCGGACTTTCTCCAAAATACATAAATAGGTATCCACATGAATTTTCAGGTGGTCAAAGACAGAGAGTTGGTATCGCAAGAGCTATCGCCTTGAAACCTTCTTTGATTATATGTGATGAGCCTGTTTCTGCACTTGATGTTTCGATTCAGGCACAGGTTATCAATCTTCTTATAGATCTTAGAGAAGAGATGAACTTGTCATATATATTTGTAGCACACGATCTTTCTGTTGTTAAACATATTTCACACAGAATTATTGTTATGTATTTGGGTAAACTTGTAGAAATGGCAGAGACAGAAGAGCTTTTTGCACATCCCTGTCATCCATATACACAGGCATTGCTTTCTGCTATTCCAAATCCAGATCCTACAAATAAATCACATAGAATAGTCTTGACAGGTGATGTTCCTTCTCCTATAAATCCTCCGTCAGGTTGTCCTTTCCACCCTCGCTGTGTGAGAAGAAAACCTATCTGTTCAAAGGAAGAACCACCTATTCAACACAGAACAGATACCCATTTTTATAAATGTTTCCTCGAACCTGACAAATAACAACAAAAAAAAATAACTCCAGTTGAGTATTTACCCAGCTGGAGTTTTTTTTGTCGTTTTATGGCTGTACTACTCCGTTAATAGTTATTGTTCCATTTTCTGTACAATTACTTATTGTGCCATAGCCTCCTATGTTTAATTGTTTGGCTGTGATTTCATAATTATCTGAATTTCCATCTATTGTTATATTTCCACTATTTACAAATCCTGTCATTGACTCCCAAATGTCCTCAGTAATTCCAGAAATATGCACAGTTATTTGTCTATTTGTTGTGTTGTTTTTAATAGTGATGTTTTTTTCATTTGTGCAGTTTGTGCCTGTATCAAAATTTCTTGCTATTCCATAAACACTAAAACTTTGATAATCATAATTTTCCATTCCAATAATTGTATTGTCTGATAATTCGATATTTCCCTTATTTACACAGCCTGTTATATTTTTTGATTCAAGGAATAGCCCTGTTATTTCTGTGTAACCACTATTGCTATTTGCCTTTTTTTTGAAATTGTGTTATAATGAAATTTAGAGTTTCTAAAAAAATGAGGTTGAAAACATATGTCGCTAAAACTTCCAATAGGTATTCAACATTTTGAAAATATTCGTTTAAATAATTATCTTTATATTGATAAGACAAAACAGATTTTAAATTTAATAGAAAAT
>JBGUKW010000119.1:0-12799 GCA_045114665.1 Candidatus Xenobia bacterium
ATTTTCTATTAAATTTAAAATCTGTTTTGTCTTATCAATATAAAGATAATTATTTAAACGAATATTTTCAAAATGTTGAATACCTATAGGTAATTTTTGCATTTTTTTTTCAACCTCAACTTTTTAAAAACTCTAAATTTTATTATGGCACAATATAACAAAAAAGGCAAATAGCAATAGAAAGAGTTCATACAGGAATTTATAATAATTTATCAAATACCTTACTATAGATTCAATTTTAAAAAGTAATTTTTTTGTATGCAAAAAAGCACCTACAAAACAATTCCCAAGATTATAATTTACCATGTTTCCATTACTCGTCCTTACATTTTTTGTTTACAATAACTTTTTCCCATTTTTGATTCTTTATATCATAAGCATATACATCTTCTAATTTATATCTATCTATCCACTCTAAAACACATCTTTTATAATCTTTCGAATAAAAATTTTCCATAGAATAAGATACTTTTTCCATAATACCATAATCTTTAGGGACTAATCCAGAATATCCATTTATAATTTTTAAATTATATTTATAAGCTATTTCGTGTCCAGCAACTCTATAAATTATACTATTTAAAATCTTTCTATTTTTTCCTAATTGATTTATATAAGGATTTGTCAAATAAAAAACCTTACAATCTTTTGGAGGTGAAGGAATAGAATTTAAAAATGTGATCTCCTGTTCCCTTGTATATTGTGTACTTACTCCTTCTATATTTATATTTGAAACAAAAAGTAATACACAAATTATAGAAAGAACTGTTATATATTTTTTATCACCCATATTTTTTATATTTAAAAATATATTTCCACTAATAGCACAAATTATAGAAACAGGAAGTGAGAGGAGAAATAAAAAACGAGTTGGCATTCTGATAGATGTCCCAGCTATAAAAAATTTATGCACAAAGTACCAAAAAGAAAAATCTGTAAATGGTATCTTGACAGGAAGTAAAAGACAAATAATCAAAGATATAAAAAGGCTTTTATACAAAACTATAGAAAATTCTTTTTCTTTCTTTTTCAAAAATATAAAAATAAAAAATGCGAAAAAAGATATTATCAAAACAAAAGAAAAACCCATTTGAATAAATATCATATGACAATTTTTAAATAAAGGATTTAAAGCAAAATCAAAGATTGAATTTCTTGTACAGATATAACTAAAAAAATTTCCTAAAAGTTGTAATACATGCGAATAATCCCTATTACCAGCCATTTTCAATACAGGAAGTTCAGCCATTAAAAATGGAATCATCAACAAAACAGCAAAACAAATATAACCAATTATATCATATCCAAACTTTTTTATAGTATCTTTTATATCTATTTTATTTATCATAAACAAAATAGAACTTACTAATAGAAAAACAAATATAAATAATGCTGAGAAAAAGAAAATATACCAAGCAGTGTATAATACAAGTATCACAACAAAAATTGCCGAATACATATAAATATTTTTCTTCAAGCGATCATCTACATTTTGGATAGCTCTTACAAAAAATATTAAAAACAGTGGTATAAAATTAGTAACATTTAGTTGAGGGTGAAAAAATTGATTTGCACAAGTACAAGAAAAAGAAAATGCAGATGTCCCAAAAAATGACCAAAAATAATCAAGTTTTAATACTTTGCTTAAAAAATAAAATAGAGTAAATACTCCTAAAAAGTGAACTAAAATTAAAGTTATTTTGTAGGATATGAACATATCAAATCCACAAAAGCGGAAAAATGAATGAATTATGCCATATCCAAGAAACATATCTGAATATGCCAATGTATTTTCTGCAGGATAGAATATTCCCAAATCATTTATCTTTTCAAGTCCTTGTAAAAAACGATACCAATGCTCTGTTATAAGCATTGTAAGGCGTGCATCTCCAAAATCTCCAAATAAACAACCATTAAATAGGACATTTCTGAAAAAGAAAATTTCACAAAGTAAAAGAATGAATGTAAATATATAAAATTTTTTGTCAACTTTCATAATAAATTTTAAAGTCCGTTTTATTAAAAATTTATATGGTGTGTACTATGTTATAGCACAAGTCATTAAGTTTACCCCATAGTTTTCTTTATCTTATATGTTAAAACCCCATTTTCTATATTGTATAATCTAAACTCACATTTTTCAATCATTTTTTGTGAAAATACATTGAAATCTTCAATCAAAGCCATTACTTCTTCTGCCCCATTATCAAAAGCCCAAGATGTCATAGCTTTTACAGCTTCAGAACCATAACCCAAATTTCTAAATTCTTCTTGAATTATGTAAGCAATTTCAGGACAATATCCATTTTCTTTACAAGGAGAGCAATAAAAAGCCCCTCCTCCTATTATTCTATTCTTTTCTTTTAAAACAAATTCCCAATTTGTAAACCATTTTTCAAATCCTATATTTTCTTCAACAAGTGAAATCATATTTTTTAATGATTCAATAGTCAAAGGATTCTCATTTTCAAGAGGAATACTAACTGGAAATAAATTTAATGCCTCTTCCATTGTTCGCCTACCATTTAGACATTTTTTTAAGTAATCAAGAGGAAGAGGCACCAAGAAAAGATTTTTAGTTTCAAGTCTAAAAATTTCTTTAATCATTTCTTATTTATCTTCATATCTATAAGTAGTCTTTACATATTGTTTAACAGAATCAATACCACCTTTTTTATAAAGTTCCATTAAATGTTGAACAACCTTATATTCTATCGGGTCTCTAACAGAACTTTCATATAAAATTCTCCCTGCTTTTCTTCTATTTCCAAGAGCCATACAGGACATAAATTCCATCCATTTTGAAAGCCCTTCATTTACCGATCTATCTTGTGGAGGACAATTTGAAGAATTCCAAGCATGTGTCAATTCATGCACAGCAGCTGTATAAAAATCAATAGCAGTAGCTCCTTTTGGCATAAATATTAATTCTGGTCCCATGGGTCTATAAAAAGCAAATACATTTTCTCCTGAACGCCCACCATTTGAAGCATGAACTTTTATATGTTCGGGTTCTTCAAAACGCATATATATATCTCTACCAACATCCATCTTCATCTGTTTTATATAGTCAACAGCTTTTTGATATAAAATTTTTGCTTCAGCTTCATCATTTATAATTTTATTCCAATCATATTCTTCTGCAAAAACAGATGAAAAGAAAGAGAAAATAATAATAGCTGTTAAAAATAAAAAAACTAATTTTTTCATGTTTTCCCCTCCCCCTACTTTTTATAGAATTTATTAAGTCGGCTGTTAAATAATATTTACTGTTTTGAAAATGTCTTAGCAATATTTTTTATTTTATCCTTTGCTGTTGTGTTATCTGAATCAAACTCCCATAATGTCATATATGCTGTTTCATTATTATTTGCAAGAATACCATAAATCAAAAAATTCTTTTGTTCTTGTTTTGAATGTGCAGAAATAATAAAGAAAGGATAATCAGTATATTTATCAGATTCAACAGATTCAACTTCAAGTTTCTGTGAAATACTTTTTAAAAGATTTTGAGCGTATCCACCAAATTCCTGGATACTTATATTTTTGCCAAATTCATTTTCCGAAAATTCAACTTTTATATTTTCAGCTTTATTTATATAAATAGGTTTACTTGCAGATGTATCAACAACAAAATCAATAGGCAAAATAAATCCATAACCACCTGGACGAACAACTAATCCTTCTTTTAATTTAGATTCATTTGTTGCATTAGCTGTTAAATCGTCTTTTTTAGTATCTTTTGACTGTGTTTCAGATGTTTTTACATTATTTTTACCCTTTACATCTTCTTTTTTTTCAAAACAACCTGTCAAAAAGAAAAGAGAAAGAAAAATAGCAAAAATAGAAATAAAAAATTTTGAATTATACAAAAAATCACTTCCTTTCAGAATCTTTTAAAATAATATCGACTATTTTTAAAAGTTTACTTTCCTCTATCTTATAAATAGAAGAATCAATTTTTAAAACATATTCAGGTTCTTTATCTTTTCCCATCTTTCTTAAAATAGAAAATTCTTTTACTTTCTTATCGTTTTTTCCAAAAAATGTGAGATCTATGTTCTCAGCGTTTGGAAAATCTTTAACCTTTTCTGTCCAAGCAATTTTTTCAAGTTCCCAAAAGAGTGAATTTAAACTCTGTATTTCTATATTACCTACAACCCATTTATCATCTTTTCTACTACAAATAATATTTTTATCTTTTGTCTTTATTTCTACTTTTTCAACATCATGAGAGTGAATATGGAAAAGATGTCTCTCTTCAAATTTTTCAGCATTAATTCCAAAAAATAAATCGGCATTTTCCTTTTTTATTTTCATCATTTCAAAAGTTGGAGTTCTCACACAATCATAAAATTTATCTTCTGATCCTATTACATAAAGTCCAGAATCATCAAAATCCACATATTGAATTTTTATAAATTGTGTCGCCTTCTTTAAAATATCTGAATTTTCATTTGAATACTTCATTTTTTCTGTTTCAAGAGAAGAAAGTGCCTGAAGAAAAGTTGATATTTTTTCAGGATCAGCTTTTTTGTTTCCAACAAACCAAGTTTCATCATTTTTACAAGTAATTTTAAAAGATTTTTGTAAATTTTTAATTTCTATAGATTTTACTTGATCCATTTTTACAGGCAAAGCTCCTAAGTCAACAAATCCAGAAGAAGGCTTTTCAAGATCTGTTATTCCTATACCACTGACAGTAAAAACATTTACAGAATCACCTTTTTTGGCATATAGAGAACTGCCAGTATAAGTTCTATTTCCAAGTTCTAAAGTCTCTTCTTTTGAATCATCAGAAAAAAGAGTTATCAACATATTTGGTGGCTGAAGACCAAAATCTTTCAAATTTACATCTTCTTTAATTTCAGATTCTTTCGAAAGTCCAGCCAATAAATAGATATTATTTTCAAAATCCCATTCTTTTATCAAATGTTTTGAAGGAGAAGTCATTACCCAACGCCCTTTTTGTTTTTCAAATTGAACAACAGTTTTTCTACGGGCTATACTAACTCTATTCAATTTTTTAGAATCTATAGAAAACACAGATTTAGACTGTGTTTCATTTATTTTTTCTTTTGTTTTCTTTATCTCTCCCAACATATAAACACTAACTAAAATCAATGCAATTATTGCGAGAGTTAATGTCAATTTACTATTCATAATTATTTTCTGCCTGCTATCTTTTTTGCAACTCTAAATGAGAACCAAAGCCCCATAATCAAAACAGGGAACATTATAACTATTTTAAACATAAATTGTGCAGATTCTTTTGGAGTTAAATTCAATGGTTCAAAAATTTCATCTTTTGGTCTAATTGCAATAAGATTTTTTTCACCTGTCAACCAAGCGACTGAATTTAACAAAAGATTTAAATTTTGACCATTTGAAATTATTGTTCTTCCTGCCATTAAAGAACTTCCTAAAATAACAAGTCTTTCTAATTTATCTGTTCCCTTTACATGTCGTTCAACTGTAAGTCCAACAGTATAACTCTTTTCTTCTTCTGCATTTTTTTCTTTTGAATCTTTTAAAATACATTGACTTGTTGTATTTATAACAGGAAGAACATCTATTCCCTCAATTTGTTCTTTATATCTAAATGCAGAAGTTAAAGGCATAAAATACATATCTTTCAAATTTTGAAATCCCTTTGTTATATCAGAATCTGTTACTGCCAATATCACTGCAATAGAAGGCTCAACTCCAAGCATACTGCTTGATTTATCATACACATAACCATCTTCAAATTCAAAACCATACTTATTAAAGAAATTTTTATTTTCTTTTGGAAACTCATTTCCTGTCAATATCAAAGCTCTTCCGCCATTTTTCAAATAATTTTCTATAATCTCTATTTCTTTTGGAAAATATTTAGAAGTAGGACCAGCTATTACAATCATAGAAGCATCCTCTGGGATTTTTCCAGTTTCTTTTAAAAGAAGTGGGATTACCTTATATACTTCTTTTTCAAGTGATTCTTTTAAAAGTGCCAATGATTTCATATCTGTTTTTTGATTGTCATCAATAGTAGCTTCTCCATGTCCTGACAAAACATAGATATTTTTTTCTTTAACAGAAAGTGAACGAGCTATTGCATTTGTTACATTTTCTTCTGTTGGATCAGATATTCTCTCTCTTTTCCCACCTTCTGCTTCAATATAAAGACTTGGATCAGAAGTTACCCCAAATTCTTGAGCCTTCTGAGGGGATTTAGCAGGATCATAAGTAACATATTTAAAATTTTTTCCTGCTTTTTCATACATGGAAAGAAGGTCTTCTATTGATTTCTTTTTGCTTAGTTGTTCCGTAAACAGATAGGCATTAACTGGCTTTTGTAATTTTTTGACAATATCTGTACTCTGCTGTGAAAGTGTATTTACCTTATTTTTAGTCAAATCCCATCTTTTTGAATATTGATATGAAATCATCATTGAAATAACAACTATTGCAATTACGATTATTTGTGATACTATAGAATTTAATTCATATTTAACAGACCTTTTCATAACTATCCCCTCCAATTCCTTGAAGAAAGATTAGAATATGTAAAATAAAGAAATATTACAGACAAACCGATAAAATACAAGACAGAATTTAAATCAATAACGCCTTTCGTAAACATTTCCATATTTCCAGAAAAAGAAAGAGCTGTTAAAACATCTTTTATATTTCCAGTAAGCATACTTGCAGGGGCACCAATTATCCAAAATGCCATAATCACAAAAATAGTTAAACCACAAGCTATAATCTGTTTGTCAGTTATCGAAGATGCCCAAATTCCTATTGAAATTCCTGCAATACAGGCAAGAATAACTCCAAGATAACCTGTGAATAAATATCCCAAATCCATATGTGGCATTTTTGCACTCAAAAACAATGGAAAAACAGCAGAAATCAAAATACCAGGAAGAATAGCTAAAAAACAGCTAAAATATTTTCCAAATATCAAATCAAGTTCTGTTAAAGGATAAGTAAATAAAACTTCAAGTGTTCCATTTTTCTTTTCTTCTGCAAATAAGTGCATTGTCATAACAGGAACAACAAAAAAAAGTAGAACAAAAGCGACAGTTCCAGGCAATGAAGCAAGTATTGCAGTATTAAAATTCAATTTCATACCCATTCCAGCTGGAGCTCCTGCCATAACTTGACTTTGTTCAGCATAAAACATAACTCTCCAATAAAATAAAAATCCACAAATCAATAAAAGAAATGAAGCTGTCAAATAGGCAGTTATGGATTTAAAATAACTGTCTAATTCTCTTTTCAAGACCGCAAACATTTTTAAAATTCCACCTTTCAAATTTCTTCAGTTTTCTTAACTTTTTTTGATTTTTTAACTTTCTTCTTTTTCTCTTTAGATTCTTCAGATTTTTCAAACACCTCTTCTTTTTCATCTTTATCGTCTTTTTTATTTTCTTCTTCTTTTTCCGATTCAACATTTACTTCTTTTGCTTTTTTCTCTTTATCCTCTACTCCACCTTTGGAAATTACTTGCGTAAATATCTCTTCAAGTGTCAATTTTTCAAGTGCCATTTGGCATACAGAAACATCATTATCCAAAAGCATGCGAAGAAGCGAAGACCTCAATTCAGGTGATTTTTCAGAATATACTTCAATAGCAAAACAGCCATCTTCTTTTATATCTCTTTTTGAATATTCACATTTATTTATACCTTTATGAGATTTTATGAGGTTAAATGCCTTTTCTTTATCTCCCATCAATTCAAAAAATATACGGTCTGAAGTTTCGATCTGTTTTGAAAGATTTTCTGGAGTGTCTATTGCAAGCACCTTTCCCCTATTCATAATAATAACTCTTCCGCAAGTTTTAGCAACCTCTTCAAGGATATGAGAAGATAAAACTATTGTTGACTTTTCTCCCAACTTTTTTATAATTCCCCTAATTTCCATAACTTGATTTGGATCCATTCCAACTGTTGGCTCATCAAGAATCAAAACCTCTGGAGAATTTATAATAGCCTGTGCAAGCCCTACTCTCTGTTTATATCCCTTTGAAAGAGTTTTTATCTGCTTATATACATATTCATTTAAATTGCAATCATCAATAACAGAATCAACTCTGTTTTGTAGATCACATTTTGGAATCCCCTTTGCCTCACCAGCAAAGAATAAAAATTCAACAACAGACATATCTGTATAAAGAGGAACTAACTCAGGAAGATAGCCTATTTTCTTTCTAACTTCCAAAGATTCATCAGGCAAAACATGACCTGCAACAGTAGCCGTTCCAGATGTAGGAGGAAAATAACCTGTTAAAATCCTCATTGTTGTAGTTTTTCCTGCCGCATTTGGACCTAAAAGACCAACAGTCTCACCTTTATCAACTTTAAAACTCACATTATCGAGAGCACATTTTTCACCGTAATATTTTGTAATACCCTCTACTGAAATCATTTTACAAACCTTTCATGTTATATGTTATATGTTATGTTATATCCCCTAATTTTTTTTCTTCCCAATCTGGATAATCTGTTTCTACTAACTTAACTCGTTGTGTAGTTAATTCAAAAAAAATAAGTAAATAAAAAGTTCCTGTAAACTATCCAAAATATGCCTGTGTACTGCCACTTTGTCATTGCGAGGCTCAGAATTTACTTAAAAATTGAGTTGATCGGCTCTGTTTAGAATAATGACATTACCTCTAAATAGAGCTTATTTGGGTTTATTTTAAAATATTAATCAACTAGCACAACGAGTTAACTTATTTAACTGCTTTTAAAATAATTCTTCTTATATCGTCAACAGAAGAAATTCCATTTTCTCGAGCTTCTTTTAATATATCAACAGCCTCATCCATCTTGAACTCAAATTTAAGCCAATTTTCAAAATCTCCTCTAATAAAATGATATTTAAGAGATTCTTCAGGAATTTTGAAAATAATTTCTGAAAATTCCTTTACACTAAATACTGAAATTCCAGTATATTCTCCAGGAACCCAAAAATAAAATCTGTGTTCGTGAGAAATTTCTTGAACATTATCTTCTTGTTCTTGGTATGAATGAGCAAGAGCATCTCTTCTCATTAAATTAGATATTTTTCCCATCAAATTAGAGATTTTCCCTCTTGCTTCCTCAGACTTATAACTTTTTATATTGTGTTTTAGATGTTCAATTATAGATTTTGCCTTTTGTTCAGTATTTGCTTCAGCAGTTAAATGAAGAACAGCTTCATTTCTATCTGGAACAACAAGTCCCCAAGAATTTGCAAAAAATACTTTAATTCCTTCAATAGTAGAAAATGGATGTGTATCACAATAAGAATAGAAATAACTCATTATTCTACCCTTATCTGCAAAAGCACATTCAACATCTGCTTTTTCCATATATAATGGAGGAATTGAATCTGCAACTTCCGCAATAGAAAGACCTGTTTTTGCCATAAATTCAAGAATCTTAGCAATGGCAAACATAGAATCAAATCCACAGTTAAATTGAGGAAATATAAAGCCTCCCCTGTGATTTCCTGCAAAAACAACATCTTTGTTACTGATTGCTGACTCCATAAGTGATTGTCTATCCGACTTAGTTCTTATTACTTCTCCTCCAACATTCCACATTATCTTGTCAATAATAGCAGGAGCAGAAGAAGTAACAACTACTGAAGGCTTATCATATACTTTTGAAACAAATAATGTTACCAAAGTCAAAAGCTGATTTCCATTTATGAGCCTTCCCTTTTCATCAATTAAAAAGAATGATTCAGAGTCAGAATCAAGATAAACTCCTGCATTTGCTCCAAGTGTTACAACAACTTTTGAAAGTTGAGATAATTGGCTTTTCTTTGTATAAAATCCCTCTTTACTTGGATCAATATATGAATTAATAGAAACAGTTTCACAGCCCAATTTTCCCAAAATATTTGGAAAAACAGCAGAAGAAGAACTAAATCCATAATCAATCACAACTTTAAATTCAGATTTTGCTATTTTTTCAATATCAAGACATTCAAGAAAATCATTTGAATACATTTCAACAATTCGAGGAGGGAACTCGATTTTTCCGATTTCAACACTTGAACATCTTCTAAAATCTTCTCTTGAAAATAGATTTTCTATTTTTCTTTCATTGTTTTTAGAAATATTTATACCACGCTCGTTGAACAATTCGATAAAAACAGAATTTGGATCATAAGGCTTCATTCTGACATGAACCCCACCGAGTGTAGGTGTATTTCTCGTTACATGTCTTGACAAGGCTGCAGGGATAACTCTAAGATCATTTACATTTATTCCTGCAGAAATCAATCCACATATAATAGCTCTGTTTATCATTCTTGAAGCTGGATGATCATCTCTTGATGTATTTATAACTGTTTCCTTTTCAAAACAAGCTCCAAAAGCAGAACCCAATTTTAAAGCGAACTCTGGACTTATCTCAATATTTGAAAGCCCACTTATTCCATCTTTTCCAAAAATACTTCCAAGCCAACGACCACCCCAAATAAGGCTCATACTCAATGTAGAACCAGATTCAATTTTTTTGTCAGGCCAAATTTTTACATTTGTATTTACAGTTGTTCCACTCGCTATAAAACATCTATCACCAATAATAGAACTGTCATTTGTTCTTACTTTTTCTTTTAGAACAACACCTTTTCCAATTATAGTACCATAAATAGTACAGTGCTTGCCTATATAAGTATTACTCCAAATTATTGAACGCTCAATTTCAGTATCATCAGAAATTATGCAATTATCACCAATGGAAGTATATGACTTTATCTTTGCACCTTCTTTAATTTTACAATTCTTGCCTATTACAACATGTTCTCCAATATATACAGAAGGATGTATATAAGAATTATCACCAATATTTACATATTTTTTTAAATTTTTTCCTGGTATTTCTGCTTTTACAAAACCATTAAACAAATCATAAGATGCCTGTTTATATTGTTCTAAATTGCCTATATCACACCAATAGCCGTCAAGCGTACAACCACATAAAGGCAAGTGTCTTTCCATTATTTCAGGAAAAATATCTCTGCTGAAATCATAAACTCGACCATATTCCATCAAATCCAAAACTTCAGGATTTATCAAATAAATTCCAGTATTTGCTGTATCTGCAAAAACTTCTCCCCAAGTTGGTTTCTCGATAAATTGCTTTATATATGAATCTTTATCAACGATGACCAAGCCAAATTCCAAAGGATTTTCAACTTTTTTCAACAGAATAGAAGCTACTGCTTTCTTTGTTTTGTGAAATTCTATAAATTTTGTAAAATCAAAATCAGCAAGTGCATCCCCACTGACAATTAAAAAAGGTTCATTTAAAGATGAGGCTATTTTTTTTATACTGCCAGCAGTGCCAAGTGGTTCATCTTCGACAGAATAACGAATCGAAACGCCAAAATCGCTTCCATTACCAAAATAACTTACAATCTCATCTGCCAAATAATGGAGTGTCACTATAATATCTGTTATATTATGTATTTTTAAATGTTTTATCATATGTTCCATTACTGGAATATTACAGACAGGAACAAGAGGTTTAGGTGTATTCAGTGTCAAAGGTCTTAGTCTTGTCCCTTCTCCCCCTGCCATAAGAACTGCTCTCATTTCAAAACCCTCCATTCTCTCTTTAGTCTTTTTTCTTTTTGATCAAATCCAACTTTACCAACACCCCTAAATAAAATCGTTGTGATAGTTGAATTTTTGCCTATTTACAGCAATTTTCATAAATAGTGCAAATTGTGAAAAATAAGTCGATCGGCTCTGTTTAGAATGAGATTGTGATCTATTTAATAAATTGCTAAATTAAAATTAAGTGGTTGAGATTGCCACGGTTCCCTCCTTGTGAGGGTATTTTTTTAAAAACTCGTTAGAGTTTTTAACTATATCTTCAGCTCTCTCGCAATGACATTACCTTTAAATAGAGGCTGTTTGGATAGTTTATCAACATACCATAAGAATCTAATCCACACACAAATATTTATGTTATGAAAAATATTAAATAATATGTAAAATTTTTAATATAAAATATCTTTCCTTATTGTTCATTTTTTTATTTTTGCCAATTACTATTTTGGTTATATCATTTTCTAAACAATAATCTATTATCTTTCTACTTGCTTTATGTAAATAATCATTTATTTTTCTCTCTCTTTTTTCAGTTAATTTATCCATACGGGAAGAATAATCTTTATTATTTATGCGTTTAGCAAGTTCTCGATAATAACTTATTTTTTTATTGTAATACTGATTAATTGATTTTAAAGGACGACCATTTATAATAAAAGAAGGAAGATTACTATTATTGCAAATACAAGCTAAATTATTTACTCCTATATCTATACCTATATATTTATTATTATCTTCTTGTTGTTGAGGAACTTTAATATTATAAATAATTTCAAGAACTATCTTATGTTTATGAGGAATAATGCGTATTTGTTGAAAAGAAACAAAATCTTCTCTTTCTATAAAACAAGGTTTTACAGTAAATCCTTTAAAAGATGTTGGAAAATGAATTAAATTATCTTCTTTTAATTTACAATTTTGATTAGTTAATATTAATAAATAAGTTCCATTATTTTTTAAATATTTAGGAGGTTTTGGTTTCCCTAAATATTTATCTTTATTTTTTTTATAATCTTTTATACTTTTGAAAAAAGATTTCCAGTTTTTATCCAATAATTTTAAAGTTTGTTGTGCTGTTTGAGCAGTTGGCATATTAGCATAATCAGGATAATCTTTATCTGTTTTTACAATTTTATCAATTTCTTCATATCTAATCCATTTTTTGTTATTTATAAATTCTTGTCTTATAATATG
>JBGUKW010000120.1:0-7014 GCA_045114665.1 Candidatus Xenobia bacterium
TTATTTATGGGGATATAAGGTGCATTTCGGTAAAGTATAACATAAGTTTATAAATTATGCAATAGTTTTTATGTTAATTTTCAAAAATAAAAAATATTTGTTTTTTTACTTCATGTAAATTTTCAAAAATATTAAACTTTTATTAGTATTTTTTTTAAAATTAATATATTTTTCATTAGTGTAAAATTATGTAAATAAAAAGCCAACTTCAATTTTATTAATGAAGTTGGCTTTTTTTATTATTAATAAAATAAAATTATTATTTTTTCCAAAGAAGCATAGCTGTATCTGTCGATGCTGCTATATATGTATTTTCTTTATAAGATTTTATCCTTATCTTATTTATTCTTGTATCGTTTTTATATGCCTGCATATTGACTGTTCCTGTCATTAAATCCCAAATTCTTATTGAACAATCTTGCGATACTGTACATATATAAGGTTTATTAGTTGCATAACTTACAGAATATACTGAACCTGTTTGTTTTTCATACATTTTTTTAATAGGGGAGAGATTATCAGATTTCCAAAGTATAATAAGACCATCATCAGCACATGAGACAAGGAGTTTGTTGTTTTGGGCAACAGATAAATCATTTACTTTTCCTGTATTTAGCTGATTTTTTGCAATTATTGAATTTTCTGATATACTCCAAGAATGTATTACTCCATTTATATGTCCTGTATATAATAAATGTCCATCTATGCTTAAAGTCATGGCAGATATTGGAAGCTTATTATATTTAAAGACAAGTTTTTCTTGATTGGAATAATTACATTTGACTATTGTCCCATCATCACAACCTATGATTACATAAGGCTCAGACGGATGTAATAATACTTTTATTATATTTGAGTCCTTTATAACAAATTTTGCTATTATGCTCAAAGATCTTGAATCCATCACTATGCATTCTGATTTTTGCGAATTATATGCAAAATAAGAACCATTTGAGCTGAAATCAAATGTAGATATTCCAGTGAAACCAGTTTGTACTGTGGTCAAATCTTTTAAATCGATTAAATCTTTTATTTTTATGATTCCTTTTCTATCTGTGAGACATACTGTGCCTCTTTGGGGATTGAATTGGAAATCTGATATAAAACAGTTGTTTTCTGTTTTTATAAAAGGATCTTTGAATTTACTACAGTATTCTTTTATTCCTTCTCTTGCTTGAATTTCAGCATTACTATTTATATTTTCTTGTTTTATTGTGTTTGTCTTCTGTGCTTTAGGTTGTTTTTGTAATGGAACAGGTCTTTCTGGTATATATGGTGCTGAAATTTTTGGCTTTTCTACATTTTCTTGAGTATCTTCACTAAATAAATTTTTTAATTCATTACTATTTTGGTTTTGAAATCCTATTTTTAATTTGCCAAAATCGCTCTTTGGCTGTTTTATGTTTGTCAATTGAGATAGAACATTTTGAGAATCAAAAATAGGAAGATCCATCCCCAAAGTATTAGCAGAAGATAGAAATTTTTTATCTAATTTTAAATTACTTTGAGTTTTACTTATAAATTGATTTATAGCATTGCTTTGTGAATTATGAAGTTCAAAGACTTGATTTCCTCCTCCTTGAACTTGTGGCTTTTTCAATTCAACAATTTGTTGATTAACATTTACGCTACTTGGCAACTTAACGGATGGTATATTTGACGAAAATGGTTTTATGTCATTTAATGCTTGGTTTAGCTTGCTATTTTGTTCACCATTTATATTTGATAATTTTTGTTTTTCATCAATTTGTATATTAGATTCAAGTTTAGGTATATCTATTTTTGGAGATAAGATATCCTCTTTTTCTAGTTTAGAAAGAGGTGTCTTTGGTATTTCCTTGACTAGGTTATCTGTTGTTATTATTATATTTTTAGACTTTGAAGACGACATATAGTAATCCTCATTATCTATGATTTCATTTACTGCTTTTAGCATTTCTTGGGCATTTTGCCATCTTTTGTGGTAGTCAAGTTCAAGTGCTTTTAATACGACATGATTTATTGCATCTGATATATTTGGAAGCATGTCTTTTAAAGACTGAAATTGGAAAGGTATTTTGGGAGATACACCTGATATTAATTCATGCATTGTTGCACCGAGTGCATATAAATCTGAGCAGGGCATGGGATTACCTGTATATTGTTCTGGTGGGGCATAACCAACTGTTCCTACTTCAGTTTTTGGATCTGTTGACTCAGGAGCAATAGAACGAGCAATTCCAAAATCAATTAAAAATGTCTTGGAATCTTCTGTTCGAACCATTATGTTTCCAGGTTTTATATCTCTGTATATAATAGGCGGATTTCTATGGTGTAGATAATCCAATATATCCAAAATATCTGCTATTATTCTAAATACTTGCTCTAACGGAAGTCTTCTGTTTTCTTGTTTCTTTAAAATATCATTTAAATCTTTTCCTGCAATATAATCCATTACAAGATAAAATTTACCTTTTTCATCAAAGAAATCTATGACTCTTGGAAGATTTGGGTGAGTTAAAGAAGCTAATAGAGTAGCCTCTCTCTCAAATCTTTCTCTTGCTTCATTACATTCCTGTTCATTGTCAAATGTTTCCATCATTTCCTTCAATGCCCAGTTTTTATGTAATCTCTTATCAAGAACTTCATAGATAGCACCCATTCCACCTCTTTTTATAGGTCTTATGATTTTGTATCTATTTTGTATAATGAGAGAGTTCTCTAATTTTTCTTCTTTTTTCTCAGGCTCTTTGACTTGTTGCTTTTTCTCCTGTTTTTTAGGCTGTTGAACAGGAGTTTGTTGTTTATTTTGATTATTTAATTCTTTGATATCAGCCTGTTTAGATTGTATTTGATTTTCTTTTTTTAATTGATTGATTTCAACTACAGGAGTTTCTGTCTGTATTCTCTCTTTATTATGTGTGAGTTTTGCAGAAAAAGCAGATGCAGGAAGGGTCATTTTATCTTCATATTTTCCAGTTGAGGAATTAAAAAATCCTCCCCTTATTGCTTCTGTCCCAAAAGGAGTAACTTTTTCAATGTTTTGCTGTTTAGGAGAATAAGGAGCATTAGAACTCATTGGAGCTTTTTTGGATGAGATTATACCTGTTAATTCACCTCCGCATATACTGCATTTCGAATTTGGTGTGGCTTGCGGAAATAATGCTCCGCAGTTTTTACATTTGATAAGAGGCATTTTCTATCTTCAAAGTCCTTTGTGTAATAAATATATACTATATAAATCTTTTATTTTTTTTTAAAATAATCCTGCAAAATAATATTAATTATTTGTCTATATTTTCACTGAATTCTTCTGTTTTATTTTTTAAACTTTCTATTTTTTCTTTATATTCTTTTATTATATTTTCAAAATTTTTATTTTCTTTTCCTGATATGGATTTTGTCATTTCTTCAAGTATTTTTATTGATATATCCCAACTTTCAATAGTTGATTCTCTTAATACATTCATTGATTTTATTTTTGGCATTTGTTGTAAAGTTGATTTTATATTTTCAGCTTTTTTTAAAATATCTGACATCTTTTTTATTGTTTGTTCTTTATCAGAATTAAATGTAGCATTCAATATGGTCAATTCCATTTCTTTGGAGATTTCTTGTTGTTTAATTTTTATATCAACAAGATCTTTTCTCATTTTAATATAATCTTCAATATTTTGATTTATATCCTCATTATTTTCATTATCTTTGTTATCTGTATTTTTTATTTCTGCATTATATAGAAAATCTTTTTCAGCTTTTAATATTGTGTCTATAAAGCTATAAGTATCATTTGTTTGTGCAATGAGAAAGTCTTTCATTCTCTTTTCATTATCTGCATAATCTTTCTTTATGAATATTTTCATTTTTTCTAGTGAATGTTGCAATTTATTTGTACTGCTTTTGATTTTGTAAATATACAAAATCATGTCTTTGTTATTTCCTGACATTTTTGTTTGATTCTGTATATTTATTATCTTTTTTTGTATTTTGTTTATTTCATTTACAGCTTCTTGAGAATAGAGACTGCCATTTAAATATTTGTCAAATACTTTTCTTGATTCTGATATTTGTTCTATTGTTTGATTTATTGTTTTATCTGCTGATCTTAAAATTTCAAATTTTATATTTTTTTCTTTGTTGTTTGCATTTGCTATTGATGTCAATAGTAATATAAAGCAAAATATTATTATGAATTGTTTTTGCATTAGATTCTCCCATTTTTAAATAATAAAATAAAAGAGTTGTCTAAAATAAATCAGACAACCCATCTACTTTTTGATATTACACATTTTTTAACGAATATGTTCTTTTTGATATAAATATAAAAGGTATGCTGTCAGAGAACCTGTTGTATTGAAAATTTCCCAATAAAAGTCAGAGTTTGTCATAACACGCTCCCTTCCCAAAATTAATTGAGATTATAATTATTTTGTTATTATATTTACCTTTTTAATATATCACAACTGATTTATTTTAGCAAGTGTTTTTTTAAAAAAGTCGAATTTTTTTTCGATTTTTTATAAATTTTTCATACATAGGTCAAAAATTTGACATTTTTCACATTTTGGTTTTCTTGCACTACATATATTTCTGCCATGAGTTATCAACATGTGAGATATATCGATCCACTTATTTTGTGGAATTATTTTCATTAAATCTTTTTCTATTGCTTCAGGAGTTTTTTCTTTTGAAAGTCCTAGTCTACCAGCTAATCTTTTGACATGTGTGTCAACTGCGATTCCTTCAGCTATTTTAAAACATTCTCCAAGTGTTACATTTGCAGTTTTTCTTGCAACTCCTGGGAGTTTTAGTAAATTTTCCATGGTGTTTGGAAGTTGTCCATCAAACTGCTTGATAATTATTTCAGCACTGCCTTTTATTGCTTTTGCTTTATTTCTATAAAATCCAGCACTTTTTATTTCATTTTCCAATTCTTCTTGTGTTATTTTACAGAAATCTTCTATTTTTGGATATTTTTTAAAAAGTTCTTTTGTTATTATATTTACTCTGACATCTGTGCATTGTGCAGAAAGTATGACTGCAAATAATAATTGCCAAGGTTCTTGATAATTTAGTGCACATTTTGTCTGTGGATATATTTCATCTAATTTTGTCAAAAGTTGATTTATTTGTTTTTTATTTAATAACTTCATTTTTGACCTCTGTATTTATTGCAATTTTTAAAAGATTGTTCTATTTTATAATTACATTTCTAAATTTTTTATAAAAATCTTTCAAAAAAGGAAAAGTCTTTTGTAAAAAGAAGATATATTTTAAATTTTGATTAATTTTGAAAGATTTTTGTTGCATGTCTGAAAATAAAAATTTAAAAGGGGAGAAGAAAAAACCTCTTATAGGAAATAATATTTTGGATTTTGAAAGAGATTATACTGTTGTTGATATAGAGACAACAGGTGTTAATTTTCAAGAGAGTTCAATTCTTGAAGTTGGAGCAGTAAAAATATCAAATGGATTAATAAAAGAAACATTTTCTGAATTGATTCGACCTCAAAAATATTTTTTATGTCCAACAGAATTTGATGATGATTTTTGTTTTTTAAATGGTGAAAAAGTTCAGTATATAAATGATTTTGTCAGAGATTTGACTGGAATCAAAAATAAAATGCTTGAAAATGCTCGTTCAGAATCTGAAGTTTTGATAGATTTTTTTAATTTTATTGGAAATGATTTTATAATAGGGCATAATGTTGCATTTGATTTAAAATTTTTATCTGAAGCAAGTGTAAAAAATTTTCAAAGACCTATTTTGAATTCTTATTCAGATACTTTAAAAATATCTGTAAAATTATTTCCAAATATGGAACATCATAAATTAAAAGATTTGGCAGAATTGTATAATATTGATTATTCACATGCACATAGAGCTTTAGAAGATTGTATTATAACTTTTAAATGTTATGAATACATGAAAAAACAAATTTTGGAATCTTTTGCAAGCTATAAAAAATTTGAATATTATTATAGAACAAAAAAGAATAAAAAAAATATTCAAAATTTTGTAGAAAATCAGAAAATTATAAATATTTAGGTTGGGAGGAATATATATTTGAAAGGAATACGAGTATTTAGTTTTGTTGCTTGTTTGATTGCAATATTTGCTTTTGTTGCAATTTCAGAAGCTGGTCAATCAGCAAAGACAATAATAACAAAACAAGCTCCTGTTGTTGGGTGCAAAAATGTTACAGGCAAAAAATACAAAGGTACAAGAGCAAAAGTGTATTATACAAAACATATAGATTCAGAACATTTGATTAAATTGTACAATTTGATCAATGATGAAATTTATGGAAAAGTAGCAATAAAATTACATACTGGTGAAAAAAATGGTCCAAATATTTTGCCAAGAGATATGGTTAAGGCTTTTCAAGCTCAAGTTCCAAATAGTTCTATTGTCGAAACAAATACACTTTATAAAGGCGATAGATTTACAACAGAATCACACAAAGAGACATTAAAAGCAAATGGATGGACTTTTTGTCCTGTTGACATTATGGATGAAGAAGGGGATGTAAGTCTTCCTGTGAGAAATGGAAAACATTTGAAAGAAGTTTCAATGGGTGGTCATATTGTAAATTATGATTCAATGATTGTTTTGACACATTTTAAAGGTCATGCTATGGGCGGATTTGGTGGTTCTCTTAAAAATATAGCCATTGGTTGTGCTTCTGGAAAAATTGGAAAAAGACAAGTTCACGATGCTCCACCAGATGCTGATAAATGGGAAGAATATCCATTAAAAGAAAGATTTATGGAACTTATGGCAGATTCTGGAAAAGCTACAGTTGATTATTTTGGAAAACATATAGTATTTATGAATGTTCTTCGCAGAATGTCTGTTGATTGTGACTGTGCAGGACTTACTGCACAAGAACCAACTATTCCTGATATTGGTATGCTTGCTTCAACAGATATTTTGGCCATAGATCAAGCAAGTTGTGATTTGGTATTTGGAAAAGCAGATAGTGAAAATCATGATTTAGTAGAGAGAATAATGTCGAGGCATGGACTTCACCA
>JBGUKW010000121.1:0-2248 GCA_045114665.1 Candidatus Xenobia bacterium
GTTTCAATATTGAGATTAGACCACTTCATAATTTTGAGGTCTGCAATTACATATGCTAATAATTGTTTTGCCAATGGAGAGCATTTATAAAGGCCTTGAGAAATTTGATTAGGCTGTAAAAGTTCACTGTTTAACTTTTTAGAGTATTCAAGAGTGCCCTGATCTGAAGTAATTATCTCATCCATTTGAAAGCCTTATTTATATATTAGTTATATTAATATATTGGGAGGGCGTAATTCGTTATAAAATAAAGAGTTACAAGATAATAAAGCTACTAAAGTACGTAAACAGAACTACTCAAGTACGTTTTATAACTACCAATATACGCGGATATAACTACTTGCCTACGCATTCATTTATTCCGCTACTTATATCTTATACCTGGTAGTTATAAAAATCAACTACTTTCTTAAATGCCAAGTAGTTATTTTGTAATACCGCCTTTTGAGAGCTTAATGTTATTTTTCTTTACTTCGCTCATCAGATATTCAACGGCAGTTTCGATTCCCTGAGTCATTGAAAGGTCATGTTCCAGGAAGAACATTTTCCATTCTTTTTTTGTTGTCTCACGAATGCTGATATTCATCAGAATCTTTTTGATTTCTTCAGCCTTTGGAGCTTCTTCAGGTTCTGGTTCAATCACTGTTTCTACAGGGGCTGCAACGGGCTCTACTGGCTTTGCTGCGGCTTGTACTGGAATCGCAACTGGTTCTGGTGTAACAACAGTCACAGGAGCCTGCTTTTTTTCTACGGGAGCTTCTTCTTTTGCGATGTTCTGAAGAATGGCCATAGAATTACTCTGTGCAGCTTCTTCTTTTTTTGCCTTTGCAAGAATAGCCATTACAGGATTGTCATCATTATATTTCGAAAAATCTTTAGCCATTGATTAACTCCTTAATGAAATTTGCATAGTCGATTGCTGCATTTGATTTTGGATTGTAATCAAAAATATTCTGGCGAGCGAGCTGAGATTCCTGAACAGCAATTGCATCTCTGATTTTTGTTTCAAAAACCTTTGTATTAAACATTTCAGCAAACTTAAGGAACTGCTCATTCATGTGCTGTGCAAGACCAGCGCGGCCTTTATAGCGAACAAGTAAAACTCCGGCTATTTCAAGGTTCTCGTTTACGTCTCTGATACCCTGGATTGTTTCTGCAAGAGCTTCGGCTCCCTGCATAGAGAATGAGTCAGCCTGTACAGGAATAACAACAGATGTACTTGCTACAAGGGCATTGATTGTAAGTGGCGAAAGAGCTGGAGGAGTATCAATGATTACATAGTCATAAACATTTGAAACTTCCTTCAGAACCTTTGAAAGTTTATATACCTGATCAATTGCATTCATTTCCTGCATGATATTATTCAGTCCTTTATCTGCCTGAATAAAGTCTCCGGAAGGGGTAGTTTGAATGGCATCTTTGAGACTAATCTCATTTTTGAAAACCATCTTGATAGACGGATTTGAAGGATCTGCTCTGTAACAATAAGAGAGATTGCACTGAGGATCCAGGTCTATTGCAAGTGTTTTTTTGCCCAATAATGACAGGCCTGAAAACAGGGCGCTGGCGGTTGTTGTTTTTCCTACGCCGCCTTTCTGATTTGTAACAGTGATGATTTTCATAAAAATTCCTCTTCTTTAATTAAAGAAATAAATAATTAAATATATGTATATTATATCTTGAAATAAAGAAAATGTAAAGAAAAAAGAAAGAAAATATGTAATAAAATATAAAGAAATAAAGAAAATAAGATATAAAGAAATAAATAAATAAAGAAAGAATATATAAAATATAAAGAAGAAATAAAGAAAAAATAAAGAAGGTTAAAACAGGCCCTAGGATTCGCGTAGACGCGTCGAAATTCGAAAATCGAGTAATTTCTCAACCGAGCCTTTTTGAGGCCGTTTTAGGGCCTTTTTTCGTATTTCTGGAATGGGAAATTTTTCGTGTTTTTCAGGGAGATATGACTACCAAAGTACGCTTGAAAAAAGAGTGGTAAATTTAATAATCAGGAGTTGATATAACTACCAAGGTACGCATAGAAAAATGGGTTGTCCTGGTCCCGTTTTATGTTTAAAATCAGAATGAAATTTCTCAGGAAAACGGTTCTGCGAAAAAAATGAATAAGGCAAAATTACATGAATCCATCATAAATAATTCTCAAATGACCTTTGCCAGAAGCGGAGGAAACGGCGGGCAGAACGTAAATAAAGTGAATACAAAAGTGTGTCTGCAGCTTCCTGTTTCG
>JBGUKW010000122.1:0-4645 GCA_045114665.1 Candidatus Xenobia bacterium
TAAATAGTTTTCTGTATAATACGCTAACTTCAACTCCGCTTCGCTCTATTCAGTTCGCTGTATTACACAGAAAACTAAATGCTCATTTTTAAATTTACAGAAATTTCTGCACATACTCATTTTTTTTTAATATTTTTCATAACATTATTTGCTTTTCTTTGGGATTTTGTCATACTCATCTTTAACTTTTGCCAAAAGTTTCGGAATTTCCAAATGTTGTGGGCAATTTTTAGTACACAGATAACATTTTATGCACTTATCAGGTCTTTCACTTTCAGAGAGACTGTCATAATACCTTTGAAATCTATATCCTTTTTGCCCAAGTTTATATTGGTTGTAAAGTGTAAATATTGCAGGAATATTTATTCCCTTTGGACAGACATCTAAACAATATTTACAACCTGTACATCTAATTTCCCCTTGTGATTGTATGATTTTTGCGACTTCAACAGCAATTTTTTCCTCTTCAGGCGTTACTTCTTTGAAATTAATAAATGTTTCAACATTATCTTTTACCTGTTGAAGATTGCTCATTCCACTTAAAACTGTCATTACATTTTTGCGACTTGCTGACCATCTCAATCCAAATTCAGCGGGTTTTACATTTGGATTTTGTTCTTTTAATTTTGCAAGTGATTTTTCGCTCAATTTTACAAGTCCGCCACCTCTCAATGGTTGCATTACTATTATTGGTAGATTTGCAGATTGTGCTATTTCATATTGTTCTTTTGCTTTTACGAGTTCCCAATCGAGATAGTTGATCTGGAGCTGGCAAAAATCCCATTTGTGTTCTTTTACTATCTCTTTTAACAAATCTGGGGTTCCATGAAATGAAAATCCTAAATATTTGATTTTGCCTCCTTTTTTGAGTTTGGATAGTTCATCATACATTTTTACATTTCTATATATGTCAACGACATTGTTGTTTATATTGTGGCATAGATATAAATCAAAATATTCAACTTGGCACTTTTTTAACTGTTCATCAAATATTTTTTTGACATCTTCTTGACGAGTCATTTTATAAATAGGGCTTTTGTCTGCAAGGAGAAAATCTTCTCGTTTGTAATTTTTTAAAATTTTTCCTATTGCTATTTCGGATTTTTCATCTACATATTTATAGGCTGTGTCAAAATAATTTGCCCCATGTGATATTAGATAATCTGCCATTTTTTCGAGTTCTTCCATATCGACATTTTCACCCTGCATGGGTAATCTCATACAACCCATTCCGAGAAGTGGCATTTCTATATCTTTAAATTTTCTTTTTACAATTTGTCCTTCTTTTTTTATTATTTTGTCATTATTTTGACAGCCTGCTAAAAATGCTGTACCTGCTAATGTCAAAGCTGAATTAAGTATAAATTCTCGTCTTTTCATGCTCTTTTGTCCTCTCGTATTAATTTTTTCCCAATTTCGATGGCGATATACTGTAAAACATCAACTACAACAGAATTTCCAAATTGTTTATATGCCTGATTTCTATTTTCACTAATTTTATAAGTATCGGGAAATCCCATAATTCTTGCACATTCTCTTGGGTGAAGTTTTCTGAGCTTTCCATTTATTAAATATCCTCCAGTTTTAGAAAAAACTCCTCCACCATAGGCAGATAATGTAATAGCAACACCTTTAGGACTGTAAATTCTCTCACCTTGACCACCTTTATTTACAGAGCCTAATCTTATTGGTTTATTGCTATTTTTGTCATCAACAATGCTATTATTTAAATAAATATCTGAACGATTGATATATAAATCTTTCAATTCTGAGTCATTTTTAATTAAAAAATTTTCTAAATATTTTGTCAATTTAAATGATTTTGGAAAATCAAAATTGTCAATATTTAAGTCATTTCTGAAACATACTATATAAATTCTTTCTCTTTTTTGTGGGATACCAAAATCAACAGCATTTAATATTTTTTGATAAAATTTATATCCGAGTTCTTCAATTTTATTTTTGACAAATTTTAGTGTTTTTCCATTGTTGTGAGTCGCAAAATTTTTGACATTTTCCAAAAAAATAATTTTAGGTTTTTTTTCATTAACTATTTTAAATATGTTAAAAATTAATGTTCCTCTGTTGTCTTCAAATCCTTGTTGTTTGCCACTGATAGAAAATGCTTGACACGGAAATCCTGCACATAAAATATCATGATCTGGGATCGTTTTTTCATCAATTTTAGTAATATCACCAAATGGAGTATCACCAAAATTTTCTTGATATATATTTTTTACATCTTTGTCTATTTCACTTGAATAAACACATTTCGCACCAAGAGATTCAAGGGCAAGTCTAAATCCTCCCAAACCTGCAAATAAATCTATAAATTTATATCCTGTTAATTTTTTTTCTTTTATATTTATCATTTTTTTTGTCTTTTAGAACAATACTTTATAATGATCATTTTTATTTTACTAAAACATTTCCCTTTCACTTTAAAAAATAATTTCCTTTTTCTATTCACTTTTTTTTAAATTGTGCTATAATATATTTTTGTTGAATATATTTTAAAAATAGGGGATGATATTTTATGGCAGAAGTTGAAAAAGGTGCTGTTTCTGTTCAAATGGAAAATCTTTTTCCTCTAATAAAGAAATGGCTTTATTCTGAAAAGGACATTTTTGCAAGAGAACTTGTTACAAATGGTCTTGACGCTATAAATAAATTGAAACATCTTCGTCTTTGTGGAGAATACAAGACAGATGAAGAAGAAAACTACGAGATAAGAATCACTACAGATAAAGACAAAAAGACTATCACTTTCTCAGATAATGGTCTTGGAATGACTGCTGAAGAGATAAAAAAATATATAAGTGAAGTTGCTTTTTCTGGTGCTAATGATTTTCTAAATCAATATAAAACAGATGAAAAAGATACTGGAATAATAGGTCATTTTGGACTTGGCTTTTACAGTTCTTTTATTATATCTGATTCTGTTGAGATTGATTCGCTTTCTTATAAAGAAGGTTCAGTTGCAAGCCATTGGAGTTGTAATGGTTCTCCAGATTATGAGATTTCAGATGGAACAAGAAAAACTGTAGGTACAGATGTTATTTTGCACGTTTCAAGTGAAGAAGAAGATTATTTAGAAGATATAAGACTTTCTACAGTTCTTGAAAAATATTGCTCTTTTATGCCTGTTCCAATTTATTTAAATGGTAAGAAAATAAATGAGCATAAAGCACTTTGGAATGAACGCCCTGCAGATATAAAAGAAGATGAATACAAAGATTTTTATAGATATTTGTATCCATTTGAAGATGACCCTATATTTTGGATTCACATAAATATTGAATTTCCTATTAGGGCAAAGGGAATATTATATTTTCCAAAATTGACACATGAACTTGATACAACAAAAGGTAGGATAAAATTCTATTACAATTCAGTATATGTCAGCGACAATTTAAAAGATTTGTTGCCTCCTTTCTTGATGAATTTGAGAGGTGCAATAGATTGTCCTGATATGCCTTTGAATGTTTCAAGAAGTTATCTACAGCAAGACCCAATCATGAAAAAATTGACTTCTCACATAACGAGAAAAGTTTCTGATGAGCTTTTGTCTGTATTTAAAAATGATAGAAAGAAATATGAGGAATATTGGAAAGACATCAATCCATTCATAAAAGTTGGTATGATGGATGAAGATAAATTCTTTGAAGCTATGAAACCTGCTTTGATATTCAAAAAATCTTCAGGTGAATATGTCGTATTTGATGAGTTTGCAAAAGATAAAAAAGATAAGATATATTATGCAACAGATGAAAAATCACAGGCATTTTATATTGAGCTTCTCACAAAGCAGTCTGTTGATGTTTTGATCTCTGATTCTTGGCTTGATGTTCATTTTATCCCATTTCTCGAATCAAAATATAAAGATATTAAGTTTGTAAGAGTTGATTCTGAAATAACGAATGAGTCCATAAATGAAGAAGAATCTTCTGCTATTGTAAATCCCGAAACAAACAAGACATCTGCAGAAGAAACATGCGATTTGTTCAAAAATGTTTTGAATGTTCCTGGACTTGAAGTTAAAGCAGAATTTTTGAAAAATGTTGATGTTCCTGCTGTTGTTACACTTGATGAGAGTGGAAGAAGAATGAATGAAATGATGACATTCTTTGGAAGAGGTAAATTTGGCGATGATATGCCAACAGCACATACATTGACAGTAAATCTTGCAAATAATATTGTAAAAAATATCAAAAAGGCAATGGACAATAGTCTTTCAAATAAGGATTCTGTAAATCTTGCAATTTGGCAGGTATATGATTTAGCTTTGACATCACAGAAAAATCTTTCTGCACTTAGGGCTGAAACATATGCAAAGAATACTTCCAAAATGCTGGAATTATTCACTGAGAAACTGTAGGATATAGATAGAGTAAGAAATCCTTCTGTTGCAGTTTACACTTAAACAGAAGGATTTTTTATTTGCATTTTTATTTTTTTTCTGGTAAAATAAAATTGAAGAATATAAAGAAGAGGGGAGGCTTGAAAAAATGACTTACACGATAGAAGAAATAAAAGAAAAAGCTATTCCCATTGCCCAAAAATATAGTACATAAAAATATAAAAAAGGATAAAAAAATATATTGATTTTTTATTAAAATTAAATTATAATAGTATTATATGTTAA
>JBGUKW010000123.1:0-11276 GCA_045114665.1 Candidatus Xenobia bacterium
AATTTTGTAAATAGGCAAACCTTCTCCAAATACATCTGTTTCAGTTATAAAAATAACAAAAGTTGTCGGAAGGTCTTTAAAATCATGGTTCTTCTTTAGGTTATTAACATCATATATATCAACATGATATCTTGCCCTTTCAGGACTTGCACCAGATTTTGCTCTCTGTATTTCTATATTATATATTGTATTTGTTATTTTATTTCTTGCTATTATATCTAAAGATACAGAATGACCTTGTAAATTAGTAAATTTTTCTTGAACTTTGACATCAATAATTTCTAAATTTTCATCATTTAAAATAATTCGTAAAATACAAGTTACAGCTTTTTCATTATCTTTAAAACATATATTAAAAAAATCATCATCCATAAGAATAAGTTCTTGGATGTCTTTCTTGATTTGTTGAGTTAAATTTATTTTGTTCTCTTTTATTTTTTTTGATATATTCTTTTTAAAAAATTTTGATTTTTTCATTGTAAATTTTTTCTTAAACCCTATTTATTCAATTTTATTATACCATAAAAAATCAATTTAAGTCAAATTCTTTGTTAAGTTTTCAGATATTCTTTCTGCCTGATTATTTAGGTCGTGCCAGTGAAACACCAACACGACCTAAGATTTTAACTTTTCTTATTCAAATTTTAAAAGAGATCATTATGATTTGATATATTCAACTAAAGAATCCGCAATCTTCTTAGGTTCTAAATTAGGCTGTGTCTTATAGATATGTCCTTCAGAATCTTGCCAAATTACAATTCCATCTACACATGTATTTTCAACAACATACATAGAATTAGGAACTTTAGGATTAAGAATTCGTTCTTCCTGTGTTACGGATACAACATTACGATATTTTGATTTAGCAATTCCTGTTAATTCAATACCATTAGCCATTATAGCTCCAAATGTTTTCAAATACACCTTATATTCATCAGAAAAATTCAATCTTAACTGAATTTCAGCTTCAGTAATTTGAGTATCTGAAGCAGGTTTTAAGGGCAACAAATCAATTAGAGAATTAATAATTTCAACTATGTTACTACTCATAAACTCTTACAATAAGTCTAAAAAACTTATAACCATAACTCTAAATAAGTATTAGATTTTTCAGCCAATTCCATTGCTTCTAAAAAATGTGAAACATCTTTTGAATAATCATAAGTTTTTATTGCTTCTCTAATAATAGGAAAATCTTTTGGTTCTATACAAGTTGTCTCATATTCATCAATAAATATATCTTGTTTCCAAACTTTGAACCCTATTCCCAATATTGCATAATACTCATCGTTTCTATCAAATGCAAATACCTTTACATTATCACTCTCTTTACCTAAATTACAATCTTCTATTCCTTGCTCATTTAAAGGAATTACAATAAACCACTTAGGAATATTTTTTTCTTTTTCATTAGCTTTCATATCTTTTTGTAGCATATTATTTTTATCTATATCACAAGAAAAATGAGTTAATAATTGATATCTACTAGGACTTACTCCACTTTCTACTATTTTACCATTTTTTCTTTCTACTTTTTCATTTGTAATAATATTTCCTTTTGACATACTCCCCATAAATAATGAACCGCACCCAATTTTTAGTACAAAACTAAAAAGGAGGTGCAGTTCTATGAGTAATAAAAAATATTCAGATGAATTTAAATTGAAAATAGCAAGTTATTTAATTGTATCTCTTCTATATCTTTGACATTTTCTGAATTTTTAAATAAAATCACTATTCCTCCCCCTTTTTATTATTTAGGTCGTGCCAGTGAACCACCAACACGACCTAATATTTTAACTTTCTTATTCAAATTTTAAAATCATTTGTAAATCATTCATCGTTTTTTTTTAGTTCTTCTTCAGAATCTAAATCCAAATTTTCAGGCAAATCATCTTTTTGACTTTCTTCTTCAATATCAACGGGAGAATCTTCTGCATCTTCTTCTGAAGCAATAGGATAACCATCTATATTAAAATGCCTTTGATAATTTCCTTTTACCTCAGAAACTGAATCTTCTGTATTCTCATCTTCAAATTCATATGTCTGCTCATTAACAGACTTTTCTATCTGCTTTTTGACAAATTCCTTTTGTTCATTATCAGATTCATCTATCTGCTCTTCTACATTTTCTTCTGTCTGTTCTTTATTATTTTCTTCCGTTTGTTCTTCAGTATTATCTTCTGTCTGTTCTCTATAATCATCTTCTTCTGGTGTTGTTCTTACTTCCTCTTCTACTTCAAAATCACTTGGCAATTCTTCTTCAATATCTGCAGAAGAATCTTCTTTATGCTTTTTTATAATAGCAACAGATGAAACAACATCACCATTATCTAAATTCATAAATGTATTACCAACTCTAATTCTTCCACCCTCTGGAAGTTGTGAGGAATTTGTTCTTATAACAACACCTTCACGAGACATAACCATAATTTCATCGTCATCATTTACCATCAAAGCACCTGCAACAAAACCTTTTTCATCGGTTTGTTCCATAACTTTTGTACCTTTACCTCTTCTACCTTTTACTGCATATTCTTCAATAGGTGTTCTGACAGCAAAACCATTAGATGTAACAATCAACAAATATTTTCCAGCCGATACATCAAGAAATGCAACAAGTTTATCATCATCTTTATCAAATTTGAAAGTTCTATAACCTGCAGAATTTCTACCCATAGCACGAATAGTATTTGCAGAAAATCTTATAAACTTACCATATTTGCTTATGACCATAAATTCTTTAGAATCATCATGAGTTATGATCTTAGCACTTGCTATTTCATCACCTTCATTTAATCTTACAGCGATCAATCCATTTCTACCCATATTTCTATATAAGTAGAATGAAGTTCTCTTTACAAATCCTGAAGTTGTTGCAATAACCAAATCTTGGTCTTCACTAAAATGTCTCAAAGAAAGAATAAATTTTATTTTTTCACCATTTACAAAATTTGACAAAAGATTTACAATAGCAGTCCCTTTTGCATTTCTTCCAGATTCAGGGATTTCATAGACTTTTAATCTATACATCTTTCCCCTATCTGTCAAAAAGAATAGATTAGAATGTGTAGTTGTAACACAGACATTTCTAATATAATCATCTTCTTTTAAAGAAGCTCCATTTTTACCCCTTCCACCTCTACGTTGTGTATTGTAAAGAGATAATGGCATTCTCTTTATATAACCTGATTCAGAAACAGATATAACGACATCTTCCTCTGGAATTAAGTCCTCAGTTTCAAAAAGTTCTGGACCTTCAAAAACAATATGAGTTCTTCTTTTTTCAGAATATTTTTCTTTTAAAAGAAGTAAATCATCTCTAATTACACCTTTTATTTTCAATTCATCTGCAAGAAGAGAATTTAAATATTCAACAAATTTTGTGAGTTCTTCATGCTCATCATCTATTTTCTTTCTCTGTAAACCTGTAAGGCGTTGTAATTGCATTTCCAAAATTGCCTGTGCTTGAACATCAGAAAGATTGAACTTTTCATGCAATTTTTCTTTTGCATCTTTATTATCTGTTGAATTTCTGATTATCTCAATTACTTCATCTATATTGTCAAGTGCAATCTTTAAACCTTCAAGAATATGGATACGAGCAAGAGCCTTTTTCAATTCAAAACGAGTTCTTCTCGTTATAACATCTTCCCTGTGGAGAAGATAATAATTGAGCATATCCTTTAAATTCAAAAGTTTAGGCTCACCATTTACAAGTGCAAGCATTATTGCACCAAAATTGCACTGAAGATTTGTATGTTTAAACAACTGATTCAAAACAAGTTTTGGATTTGCATTTAAATTTAGCTCAAGAACTATTCTTATTCCGTCTCTATTTGACTCATCTCTCAAATCACTTACATTTGTTACAAATTTATTTTTGATTCTATCTGCAATCTGTTCAATCAATTTTGCCTTATTTAACTGATATGGAATTTCAGTAACAACAATGCTATGTCTGCCTTTTTCATTTTCAATTACATCTGTTTTGGCTCTCATAGTTATAGTGCCTCTTCCTGTTAAATAGGCTTCACGACAGCCCTTTAATCCCATAATCAAAGCACCTGTTGGAAAATCTGGAGCTTTAACAATATCAATAAGGTCTTCAATAGCTATGTTTGGATTTTCAATCAAAGCCACAAGAGCGTCAACAATATCTCCCATATTGTGTGGAGGAATATTTGTTGCCATTCCAACAGCAATACCCATTGAACCATTTACCAAAAGATTTGGAATCCTTGAAGGCAAAACAGATGGCTCTTGTAAAGAAGCATCAAAGTTATCTGTAAAATCGACAGTTTCTTTGTCGATATCTGCAAGCATTTCAAGAGACATCTTTGACATCTTAGCTTCTGTGTAACGATAGGCAGCAGCTGAATCGCCATCAATAGAACCAAAATTTCCATGCCCTAAAACAAGAGGATAACGAAGGTTAAAGTCCTGTGCAAGTCTTACAAGTGCGTCATATACAGATGAATCACCATGTGGGTGATATTTACCAAGAACATCACCGACTATTGTTGCCGATTTCTTAAAAGGCTTGTCAGGTGTCAAATTTAAATTGTCCATAGCATAGAGAATTCTTCTATGAACTGGTTTCAATCCATCTCTCACATCAGGAAGAGCTCTTGCTACAATAACACTCATAGCATAGTCGATATAAGAACCCTTCATCTCATGTTCTATTTCAACTGAAGTTAATTTATCCATAAAAACCTGCTTTCTGCACTATATATCAAGATTTTTTACTTTACTTGCATGTGATTCAATAAATGCTCTTCTGAGTTTCGGATCATCTCCCATCAATGTATGGAAGATCTCATCTGCTACAAACTTGTCATGAAGCGAAACCTGTTTCATAAAACGATTTGCAGGATCCATTGTTGTTTCCCAAAGTTGCTCAGGATTCATTTCTCCTAAACCTTTATATCTCTGAATAAGGACATTATCGCCTAATTCATTTATTATTGAATCTCTCTCTGAATCACTATAGGCATATTTTTCGTTTTTGTTCTTTTTCAATTTAAAAAGAGGTGGCTGTGCTATATACACATGACCAGTCATGATTAACTCTCTCATAAAATGATAGAAAAAAGTCAAAATAAGTGTTCTGATGTGAGCACCATCGACATCAGCATCAGTCATGATTATGATTTTGTCATATCTCAATTTAGAAATATCAAAATCTTCATCAATACCTGTACCAAGTGCTGTTATCAATGTTCTTATTTCTTCATTTTTAAGAGCTTCACTCGTTCTAACTCTCTGTACATTTAAAACTTTACCTCTGAGTGGTAAAATTGCCTGATAGTGTCTATCTCTTCCCTGTTTTGCACTGCCTCCTGCAGAATCTCCCTCAACTATGTACAATTCACATTTTGAAGGATCTTTTTCACTACAATCTGCAAGTTTTCCAGGTAATGAGGACATTTTGTCCAAAAGCCCTTTTCTTCTGACATCATCTCTTGCTTTTTTTGCAGCATCTCTCGCTCTTGAAGCAGAAAGTGATTTTTCAAAAATTACCTTTCCAGTATCAGGTGTTTCTTCAAGGAAAATGCCAAATTTTTCATCAATTATTGATTCGACTATATTTTTAATCTCAGGATTTCCTAATTTTGTCTTTGTCTGTCCCTCAAACTGAGGATTTGGCAATTTTACACTTATTACAGCAGTAAGTCCTTCTCTTACATCTTCACCACCAAAATTTGAATCTTTTTCTTTGAGAAGTTTTTTCTCTCTTGCATATTTATTTATGACTCTTGTCAAAGCAGATTTAAATCCTAAAAGATGACTTCCGCCTTCTCTTGTGTTTATATTATTGGCAAAAGCATATATGTCTTCAGAATAACTCTTATTCCATTGGAAAGCTATTTCTGTTTCAATGCCGTCTTTTTTTACATCGATATAAATAACCTGTTCATGTAAAGGCTCTTTATTTTGATTTAAATGAGATACAAACTGAACTATTCCACCTTCATAATGGAAAACATCTTCTGTTCCTTCCCCTCTTTCATCTTTAAGAGTTATTTTTATTCCTTTATTTAAAAAAGCGAGTTCTCTTAGTCTTTCTGAAAGAATCTCATATTGATATTTTGTCTCACTAAAAATTTGATTATCAGGTTTAAACCAAACTTTAGTTCCTCTTTTATCTGTTGGTCCAAGGTCTGTCAAAGGCTCGGCAACTTTTCCTCTTTCAAATGCCATTTTAGAAATTCTACCATCTCTGTAAACAGTTACTTCTAATCTCTCTGAAAGTGCATTTACACAAGAGACACCTACACCATGAAGTCCACCTGAAACTTTGTAACCACTACCACCAAATTTTCCACCAGCATGTAATATTGTCATAACGACTTCAACACCGCTTTTATCTTCACCTGGAACTATATCTGTAGGAATTCCTCTCCCATTGTCAACAACTGTTATTGAATCATCTTCATGAATAGTAACATCTACTTGAGTACATATGCCAGCAAGTGCTTCATCAATGCTATTGTCAACTACTTCAAAAACAAGATGATGTAGTCCACTTTCGCCAGTACTACCAATATACATAGCAGGACGAACTCTGACAGGTTCAAGACCCTCAAGAACCTGAATATCATCTGCACCATAATGTGAAGGCGTAGTTAAATTTTCTATTGTCTCATTATTTTCAGAAATAGGCTGACCTGACTGTAAATTATTATCCATCTTCAAACCCTTTCAAATACAATAAAAAATAAAAGAGGCTGTAAAAGTGCTAAAAATTACAGCCACTTTTGATTTCAATTTTATTCTATAATTATTCTATATTTTTTTATAAAAACCTTTAAAATACAAGATTATATATATAGAATATAATTATAATTATATTCTATTAATTATTATTTCAAAATTGCAAATAAAAAAGCAGTTGAAAAATTTTCAACTGCTTTTTTGAGCGGAGAGAAAGGGATTCGAACCCCCGAAGATATTTCTACCTTGCTCGATTTCGAGTCGAGTGCCTTCAACCAGCTCAGCCATCTCTCCATATATTTTTTATTATTTTTTGCTTTTTCTCAAATTTATAAAAAAATTATGCAAGACCTCTCGGCATTCTTTTTCTAATACTCCGCCCTTAACCAAAGTACGCCTACAAAATCCTGGATAATCTGCAAGGTTCATAAAAGAACCACAAGCTCCCCCCTTTGGATCATAAGCTCCAAAAACAACTCTTTTAATTCCTGATTCAAGAATTGCCCCTGTACACATTGGACATGGCTCAAGAGTTACATATAATGTCATATTTCTGAGATATTTTGAAGATATATTTCGGGAAGCAAGACTTATTGCATTTATTTCAGCATGCCCCAATGGATTTTTATCAGCTTCACGAGTATTAAAAGAGGCAGAAATAATATTATTTTCTAAAACTATTAAAGCCCCAACAGGAATATCTCCTGACAAAATAGATTTTTTTGCTTCTTTAATAGCCTCAGACATAAAAAAAATATCTGTCTCATCTCTATTTAAATTCGAACTCTTTAGGCGATTTTCCATATTACACATACACGCCCGGGAGGGTTCGAACCTCTAACCTTCGGCTCCGGGGGCCGACGCTCTATCCAGTTGGGCTACGGGCGCAAAAGGCAAAAAAAAACACGCCTGAAAGGAGTCGAACCTTCAACCTATAGATCCGTAGTCTATTGCTCTATCCAATTAAGCTACAGGCGCTTAAATGCTTCATTAAAAAAACGGAGAGACTGGGATTCGAACCCAGGGTAAGACTCTACGTCCTACAGACACTTAGCAGGCGCCCGCCTTCAGCCACTCGGCCATCTCTCCATATCTTAACTTAGCTTTAGGTATTATAGCACACAAGTTTTTATTTTGCAATAGTTTTTCAAAAAAATTTCAAAAAAAAATAAAATGACCTAAAAATCGTTTTGAAGGATTATTTTAAAAATATTTAAAAATATATATAAAAAATACTATAAAGTAGGTAAAATTTTGAAAGTAGTAGTAATCACAGGACCAACAGCATGTGGAAAATCAGATATTGGAATAAGATTAGCACAAAAATTTAATGGAGAAATAATATCTGCAGATTCAAGACAAGTTTATAAAAAAATGGACATAGGAACAGGCAAAGTTCTTGGTTCAACAGATATTTCAAATTATATAAACATCCCTCCAAAATTATATCCTTTTATTTCAGAAGGTGTAAAGCACTGGCTTATAGATATTTTAAATCCAGCTGAACAATTTTCAGTAGCAGATTTTCAAAAATATGCAGAAGCAATAGAAAAAGACATAAATAAAAGAAATAAAATTCCATTTATTGTTGGAGGCACAGGCTTTTTTATAAGGTCTCTTACAGAAGGATTGATGTTTCCAAATGTCAAAGTTTCTGAAGAAACTATAAATTATATTGAATCTCTCCCCTATGAGGAGGCATTAAAACAATTATTGAACCTTCAAACCAATGCAGACGAATTTATAGACATCAAAAATCCAAGAAGAGTTCAAAGAGCATTATCTTTAATGATGTCAGGAATGCAAAATCTATCAGAAATGAGAATGCACAAAAAGCCAATAGCTGAATATTTAGTCATTGGTATAACTTATGACAGAGAGACAATAAATAAAAGAATCCTAAAAAGATTAGATGATAGATTAAATCATGGCATGGTAGAAGAAATTGATTCTCTTTTAAAAAATGGTGATGTAACAATTGAAAGACTTGATGATTTTGGTCTTGAATATCGCTGGATTGGACGATTCATAACAGGTCAAATGACTTATGACGAAATGCATGAAAAACTATATACCGAAATATGTAGATTTGCCAAAAGACAGATGACTTGGTTTAAAAAATATTGTAATGTAACTTGGATAAATGATGAAAAACAGATTACAGAAATGATAGATAAATTTTTAAAGGAAATTTAAATATAAGAAGAAATATAAATATATTAAAATATATTATTTTTAGGTAAAAAGTGAAAGAAGGATTTTTTAAAAAATTTGATATATTACTTCTGTTTATATGTATAGTTTTATTTATAATAGGTTTAGTTGCAGTACAAAGTGCGGAATCCACTTCTTTTTTACCTCTTGCAGATACAACTATTAAACAGATTATTTTCTTTTCTGTCGGATTTGTCATAATGTGCTTACTCGCAAATACTGATTATGATGCACTTGGCAAATTTGCATATCCAATAGCATTTATCAATATTATAATATTGGTAATAGTATTTTTTGCTGGACATTCAGCAAAAGGAGCTCAAAGGTGGATTGCCATAGGACCTATTACATATCAACCATCAGAACCAACAAAAATAATAGTAATAGTTGCACTTGCCAAAATATTGTCTTCTGTTGAAAAAATAGATAAAGCAACTATATTTTCTGTCGTTTTCACAGTATTAACACCATGGTTCTTAATATTAGTACAACCTGATTTAGGAACATCACTTGTCATATTATTTGCAGCATTTATAATGCTTTATTTTGCGGGTATAAAACCTTGGATTTTAATATCTATTGCGTTAGGTGGAATGGCTGTAGCACCTTGGGTTCTACATGATTACCAAAAACAAAGATTATTTATTTTCATGAATCCAAATGCAGACCTTACAGATACGGGCTGGAATATATATCAATCCAAAATAGCTGTGGGGCATGGTGGATTTTTTGGGACAGGTCTTTTTGGTGGTAGTCAAACACAACTTGATTTTGTTCCAGAACACAATACAGATTTTATTTTTTCAATATTAGGAGAAGAAACTGGATTTGTAGGTTGTGTAATTGTATTGTTGTTATATGTTATAATTATGCTTAGATGTATAGCAATAATCAAATCTTCTAAAGACAAATTTGGATTTCTCATAGGTGTTGGAATATTTTGTCTAATGGGGTTTCATGTATTTATAAATATAGGTATGGTACTTGGAATAATGCCAGTCGTAGGGATTCCTTTAATATTTATATCTTCAGGTGGAAGTGCATTGATATCTAATATGATGTCAATAGGAATTCTTGAAAGCATATATTCCCAAAGAGAAAGGTTTCCCTCTTTATAGCAGATAAAATTTTTGGAGGTTATTTTGAGTTCTTTTATATTCTTTTTTAAAAACAAATCAGGATTAGAATCGAGATTTAATACTCTTTGTGGTCTTGCTTCGGCAAGCCTTGGAAAAGAAATTCCGACAACTATTATACTCGATATGGATGGAATAATGACTTCAGTTGCAAATCAACAGTCTTATGAATCTTTAATCCTTCAAAAAGATAAAATTTCAGAATTAATCGATTTAGGGGCTGAAGTATTTATATGCTCGATATGTGCAGGAAAAAGAGGATTAGGCAAAGATTCTGATCATGTACAAGGCATAAGATTTGCCTCTCCTGAAATGATGTCTGAAATAATGTCAGGAGACTATACTTTGATTTCACTTTAAAATAATGGACTGATCTACAAAAATTCACAGACTAACAAAGTAAAAAATTAATGACGATGAGGTAATAATTATGAGCGATGGGAAAAAAATAGTAACATTCATATCCCATACACCATTTGGAAGCCAATTTTGCGAAGAAGGATTGCGTTTTGCTCTCGGTGTTGGCAATACACAATTTAATCACAAAGTTACAACAATATTAATTGATGATGGTGTTTGGTTAGCTCTCAACACAATTTCAGAAAGAGATTTTGAAAAATATCTAAAAGCATTTTCAGCAATGGACATGGAATTTATAATTGAAAAAGAATCTCTTGAAAAAAGAAAAATCTCTGCAGAATCAGTCAAAAGCAACTTTATAATAAAATCAAAACCTGAAATTTTTGGATATATAAAAGAAGCAGATTTCTCTATTTGCTATTAATGGAGGCAAAACATGTCTATTTATATGATGGATAAAACAAACTTAGAAACAGGACTATCTTATGCCAAAATGGATGAAAATGCAAAAATAATTTTAATTCAAGATGGTCTATATGCATCTCCTGAACTTTTTGAAGGAATGAAAGTTTTTGCCTTTTCAGATGAAGTAACAGAAAGAGGTCTTGAAGAAATACTTCCGAAATCTATCGAAAGAATTACTTATGATGAGGGCATTGATATTATGACAGATGAAAAAATAATATCATTCTGTTGATGATTTTATGAATAACCCACGATCTGTTGGTCATGGGTTTTCTTATATTTTTGATAAAAAACAAAAGGAGGAAAACTTAAGCTCTTAAAAATATAGATAAATATAGTAAAAAGTGTTAAAATATACTCATATAGATTATACAGAGGATA
>JBGUKW010000124.1:0-8574 GCA_045114665.1 Candidatus Xenobia bacterium
TAAAAAAAAGAAAGAAGCAGTAAGAAATATCCGTGAGGATTTCAATTCCATTATGTGAGTATATTTAATCACATTTTGAGTAGCAGATTGTATGATAGAAAAATCACTTACACCTGAGCAGATGTACAGCGTTATCTACTCAGATACAACAGACCCATTTTCAGTATTGGGATTACATGTTGAAGAAAACGGAAAAATAGCAATCCGCTGTTATGATCCTTATGCAGAAACAATTTTTGTAAAAGATTTATCAGACAATTCAAGATACGAAATGCAAAAACTTCACAAAAGTGGATTTTTTGAGATAATACTTGATGATAAAACTGAAAATTTCAAATACAAATTAATAAAAATAGATTCAAATGGCAATGAAACAGAAGAATATGATACATATTCATTCCTTCCAATACTATCTGAAGAAGATTTATATTTATATAACAGAAGCAATCTAAATTTTGCATATAACTCACTCGGAGTTCACATTGTAGAAAAAGAGGGAGTAAAAGGAACTGTTTTTGCAGTATGGGCCCCAACAGCAAGAAGAGTTAGTGTCGTAGGCGACTTTAACAAATGGGATGGAAGAGTACATACTATGCGTTTGAGAGGCTCTTCAGGAATATGGGAACTATTCATTCCTGAAATACTTGATGGCGATCTCTACAAATACGAAATATATACACAGTATAGACAGAATATCCTAAAAATGGATCCATTTGCATTTAGAACAGAAAAAGTCCCAAATACTGCTTCTTATGTGTATGACATAGACAAATATAAATGGAATGATAGCGAATGGATGGAACAACGCAAAAAACGCAACTACAGAAATGAGCCAATGTCCATTTATGAAGTACATCTTGGTTCTTGGATGAGAACTGCAGACGGCAAAAATGAAATGTTAAACTATGTCGATCTTGCAAACAATCTCGTAAAATATGTAAAAGAAATGGGATATACTCACATAGAGCTTCTTCCTGTGGCAGAACATCCATTTTCAGGTTCATGGGGCTATCAAGTAACAGGTTACTATGCACCAACAAGCAGATTTGGCACTCCAGATCAGTTCATGTATTTAATTGACATTTGCCACCAAAATGGAATTTCTGTAATTCTCGATTGGGTTCCAGCACATTTCCCAAAAGACATATATTCACTTGCAAGATATGACGGAACATGTCTTTATGAACACCAAGATCCAAGACAGGGTGAACATATGGACTGGGGAACACTTATTTTCAATTTTGGAAGAAATGAAGTTAGAAACTTCTTGATTTCAAATGCACTATTTTGGTTTGACAAATACCATGCAGACGGTTTGAGAATAGATGCAGTAGCTTCGATGTTATATTTGGATTATTCAAGAAAACCTGGTCAGTGGATTCCAAATAAATACGGTGGTCATGAAAATTTAGATGCAGTCGATTTCTTGAAACAGCTAAATACTGTTATTGGTAAATATTATCCAGAAGTTATGATGATTGCAGAAGAATCAACAGCTTGGCCTTTAGTTTCTGCTCCTGTATATATGGGAGGTCTTGGATTTAGCTATAAATGGAATATGGGCTGGATGAATGACATGCTCAGATATATGTCAACAGACCCACTTTACAGAAAATACCACCAATCAGCTATAACATTCTCCTTGATGTATGCTTTTTCTGAAAAATTTGTACTTCCACTATCCCACGATGAAATAGTACATGGAAAAGGTTCTCTCATAAATAAAATGCCTGGTTCAGATGATCAGAAAGTTGCAAATCTAAAATTGTTATTTGCATATATGTTTGCACACCCTGGCAAAAAATTGTTATTCCAAGGAAGCGATTTTGGACAACCTGCAGAATGGAACCATGACAAGAGCATAGATTGGCATTTATTGAATTATGAACCATTCAGCCAAATAAGCAGATTCACAAAAGATCTATTACATGTATATAGAGAAAATCCAGCTCTATATCAAATTGATTTTGACAGTAAAGGCTTCCAGTGGATCGATTTCAAAGATTCAAATAACAGTGTCGTCTCATTTATCAGAAAAGATGAAACAGGTAGAAAACTTATAATAGGTGTATTTAACTTTACACCTGTTATGAGAAGACATTATAAAATAGGAGTTCCTGCCGAAGGATTCTACAGAGAAATCTTAAATTCCGATTCTGCAATATATGGCGGTTATAATTATGGAAATTTAGGCGGAGTATATGCAGAGCCAGAGCCAATGCATGAAATGCCATATTCTATTGATTTAACACTTCCTCCACTTGGTGCTTTGTACTTTGCAATAGAACTTCCAGAACCTGAGCCAGTACAAGAACCAGTAGTTGAAGAATCTAAAGCAGAAAAAATAAAGGTTGAGGAAGTCAAAAAAGAAGAGGATAAAGTTGAAGTTCCAAAAGTTGAGGAACCAAAAATTGAAGAAGTTAAAAAAATTCGTTCTAAAAGAGCCGAAGCAACAAGAAAAAGAGTTGAAGAATTAAAGGCTTCAAAAGCAGAAAAAAAGACTGAAGAAGAAAAAACTGCTCCTAAAAAAAGAGTCAGAAAATCTTCAAAAAAATAGAAAGGACTAAAAAATGAAACGACTAATTGCAATTTTTGCTTTTATTATTTTATTATCATCAGTTTCATTTGCTCAAAATCTCATAATATTTAGAGATTATACAAAAAGAGATACTGGAATGAGAAGTAGAGCTAATTATGGAAAAACTTGGGTAAAAGAATATTTTGGAACTGTTGAAAAAATTGATACATCTGTCAATTGGGATAGATACATAATCATAAAAACAGATGACAACCAAACAGTCAAAGTAAAAGTAGATAAACTAACAGACTATCGCCCTTCTAAATCGGCTTTGAGAGAAGGCATTAGAATAAATGTAAAAGTTGACAGTGAAGGATATGCTTCATTTATTGAAATAGGACGATACATGACAGAAAAGTAAAAAATATGGACGAGAAAAGGCTAAATGTCAAAATTTTCGGACATTTAGCCTTTTTTTTATTTATGAGGGAGAAATTGGAACAGAATAACAAAGAAACAAAAATATATCGTGAATTAGGATTTAGATCATTACTTCCATTTATAGTTTTTGTAATATTCTATTTCGGATTCGCAATAGCAACAAAAGATTTTTCAAAAGTGCCAATGACAGTTGCCTTTTTAATATCTTCTGCAACAGCTTTGGCGTTAAATACAAGAGAAAAATTAGGAACAAAATTAGAAGTATTTGCACAGGGTATGGGACATAAAGACATAATGATAATGTGCCTCATATTCATATTAGCAGGAGCATTTACTGCAACATCAAAAGCAGTTGGTGGAATAGATTCAGCTGTAAAAATAGCATGTCATATAATACCACCTAATTTAACAACTTCTGGATTATTTGTTACATCTGCATTGATATCTCTTGCTGTTGGAACATCATGTGGGACAATAGCAGCAATAGTTCCAATTGCAGTATCACTATCACAGACTTTAGGGTTAAATCCTGCTGTATTAATAGGAGCAACAGTTGGCGGGGCAATGTTTGGAGATAATCTCTCATTGATTTCAGATACAACAATAGCTTCAACAAGAAGTCAAAATGTAGAAATGAAAGATAAAATGATATGTAACTTTAAAATAGTTGCAATACCTGCCATATTATGTGGATTGATATACATGTTGCCAATATTTTCAAATGCCACAGGAACAGCAAATTTAGAAAGTATTGGATTAGATAATATTATAAAAGTTCTCCCATATATATTGCTTTTAATCTGTGGAATATTGGGAATAAATGTAATGTTCCTACTTCTTGCAGGAACAGCATTTAACATCATTACAGGTGTATGTTATGGAATATTTGACATTTTCACAGGATTTATCTACATAGGCGATGGCACAGTTGAAATGGCAACAACTCTTATAGTTGCAATGCTTGCAGGAGGTTTGTTAATTCTTGTAAAAAGTCATGGTGGAATAACATATATAATAAAAGAAACAGGAAAAAGAATCAAAGATAAAAGAAGTTGTGAAATAGGAATCTGTTTTTTAGTAGCCATGACAAATCTATTTACAGCAAATAATACTGTTGCAATCATAACATCTGGAGGAATTGCAAAAGAATTATCACAAAAATATGATGTTTCTCCACAGAGAACTGCAAGCCTATTGGATATAACTTCATGCTGTGTACAAGGAGTAATCCCATATGGATCTCAAATTCTCATTGCAACAAGTCTTGCTTCATCTGTAGCAATCAGTTCATTTGGAATAATGCAGTATATGTTCTATCCAATTTTAATGATTTTTGGACTTGCAATTTCAATATTATTTACAGCAAACAAAAAGTGATGTTATATTATTCAAATTAGTGAACAGCTGACTTAACTCGTTTTGCTAGTTATCTTTTTGCCTATTTAACAGGTAAAAGAATTGTTACGGTGTAAGTCATCAATTCCGCTCCTCTAGCGAAGGATGTTAAAAATTGGGTGCAGTTCATAAATTTAGGGACATTACGGTGCTTTTCGGTAAAAATGACCTAGTGAGCGACTTATACATAAAAGCTCAAAAATATCTTAATTCGCAAATTTTTGATATTTTAAGAAAACGGACGGGAATTCTCGGTTACTTGTATCCGAGATGAAAGTCCGTTATTTTTTTGAAAATTGCTATAAAATCAAATAAGAAGGAAAAAAGATAAAATTTAGTGAAATTATAAAAGTTAAAATTATAATACAAAAATCAAAATATAATTTGATTTTTAGGAGATCAAAGTGTGTTTAGTAGATAAAAAAGTTAATCATAAGATATTTGGCGAGGGAATTATAAAAAGCTGTGATGAAAAATATCTACATGTAGTTTTTGGACAAGAAGAAAAAATTTTTTCTTATCCAAGTGTATTTGAAAAATTCATCACAATAGAAGACAAAGAAGCTAAAGAAAAAATAAAATCTGACATTGAAATTCTTCATGAAAAAGCTCAAATTCTTCTTGAAGCCAAAAAGAAAAAAGAAATTCAATATATTTCTCAGCCAATAGAGCCTCAAAAGACTTCAACAAAACTTCTTGAAGCAACAAAGACACCATCTCAAGAAACTGTTGTAGCTGAAAATAGTGAAACAAAAACTGTTTCTAAACAAACCAAAAGCCGTTCAAAAGGTTCTATAAAAAATTTGGCTATCAAATTTAATTACTGTGATGGTGGTCAATTTGATGACAATATGGGATATTGTGGAATATGTAGCCCATCACAGATGGATTACAATGTAAATAAACAGAGAAATAATAAAATTTGTAACTCTCCTGAATGTGTATGTAAAAAATTTTTATTTGGAGAAATACAAGAAGAAGATTTCAAAAAAATCGTCGATTCAAATACATTTATATGTAATGAAAGAGACTTGCTAAAAAATTGGAGAATAAAAATTGATTCATCCAAACTTGCTGGAATTTTGCAAGATAGTCTCGTAATCATGACCACAAAATTCAAAAGCACAGACGAAAAAGATAGATTTGTATTTGCAGTTTTTATGACAGCAGGTACTTTAAAAGAAGGAGAATCTGAATTTATAGTTGCTGATGAAAAATACAGAATTGAATTAAAGAAATCTGAAGCAGTAAAAATTAAATTTTGGAATCACCATACCCAAACAGGAAAGACAAAAAATAATTGGGGAACAACTTCTTTTAAGCTATTGACACCAGAAGATTCAGCTTCTATTTTGAAAGAAATTTTAGAAACAAAAATCGGTACTGATGAAGAAAATATAGCAAGAGACTTATATGAACATTTTGCAGAAATTAATGATTTAGATTTAAATCTTCTTGAAAGAGACACAGACGAACAATCTCAACAGATGGAATTATTCTAAATTTTATATGCTTTTTCAAAAGTGTTGCTAAAAAACGCAACACTTTTTTTATTTTCAACAAATGTTTATTTTTTTTCACATGTTTTTGACATTTTTGTAATTAATTTGTAAACAATTGTTAATATATTAGGAATATCATATAGACAAGATAAAAATTAAATTTTAAGGAGATAAAAATTATGAAGAAAGAATTGACAATAGCTTTAGCTGCTATAGCAATATTAGCTGCAGGTTCTGTTTATGCTGGTACAACAAATAAATTCAAAACTGTAAACAACAATCAGGTACAGAAACTTGACAAAACAAAAACACACAGATATATTCATGTTTATGCAAATAGAGAAATCACTGAAAGTTCAAGTCACGACAATATGACAGAAAACGATTGGGATAGAGGTTGGAATAGAAGTGATTATACTGATTCAGAATGGGCTTATCTCCAGAGCCTTACAGACCTTAAAGGTGGAGTAAATTATTACATAGATTTGACAAACTCAACATGCTCAACAGTTGCTCCAGTAACAAATACTTGGACAGATGTTGATTCAAATGTTTCAAGAACAGTAAAAGTAGTTGACGGAGTTGTTGTAACAACAAATTCAACAACAATTACAGAGACCAAAAAAGGTGATATATATCAGCTTGTAGCAGATGCTTATGATTCATCTCCAATAATGCTCGACCTCAACAATGACAATACACCATCAACAGCATTTGGTATGTGGACAAAACATGCTCCAAAATTCTTTGGTCAGTATGCAAAATTCTTTGATATCACAGGTGATGGAAATGTTGATTACACAGAATGGACAACACCAAATACAGGTGATGCTCTTCTCGTAAAACCAGAAAATGGCAAAGTAGAAACAGCACTTCAGCTTTTCGGAACAGCTGGTGGATATGAAGATGGTTACGAAAAACTTTCATTAGTTTGTGATACAGACAAAAATGGTTGGGTTGAAGGAAAAGAACTTGAAGATCTCGCACTTTGGATGGATGTCAACAGTGACGGTGTTTGCCAAACAGAAGAATTAAAGAACCTTTCAGACTTTGGTATCACAGCAATCTCCACAAACCACAGCAACTATGTAAGCTCATACAAAACAGAAGATGGTCAAATGCACATAAGTTGGGATTGGTGGCCAGCAGTTTCTTCAACAAGAAAATTCCAAGAGTCATAATATAATTTAAAATAAACTGGAGCGATTCCAAGTTGTATAATTTGGAAATTCGCTCTTTTTTATTTAGAAGATATTGTCAAATTTTATTTTATTAAGTCGGAAGCTAAATAATTTGAATAAGCAACTTTTTTGTGTGCAATGCAGGCAAATTAGCTCTTTGCTTGCAAAAAGGAAAAAGTGAGTGTATAGTACCCCAAAAATTGCATTAGCAGATTAATTAGCCAATTATTTAATTTCCAAGTTAATATCATAAAAAAAAGGCTTTAAAATAATAAATAAAGAAATAATATATTTAAATAAGCAATTAAGGGGATTTCTTACATGAAAAAAATAGCAGTAATGTTATTACTTATAATTACTATGTTCTCTACAGCAATTTCAGCTGAAAAAAAAAGTGAATTGAAAGAATCTACATATTTTACAAAAGAAAACCTCGAACAAAAAACAAAAGAACAGATAAAACATAGTTTATTAGGCCCATGTCTTGCTTCAAAAACAGGTGATATATTCTTTTTTGGCAGGAATAAAAATACAAAAAAATTAAGATGGCACATTTACAATCCTTTTAAAAAGAAAATCACCAAAGAAGGCGATTGCCCTTTTACCGATTTTAATAAATTTGCTATTTCGACAAATGCAGGTAATGCTCTTGTTTATTCAAAATATCCAGGACGACTTTGGGTATTAAATACAGATAAGAAAAAATGGAATAAAGTCTATTCAAATCCTGAAAACGATAAAGAAGGACTTGCAATTTCTCCAATTTCCACTTTTTCATTTTTTAATGATACAAATGCCTATTCATATCTTGATAAATGGGATACAAATCATTATGTACGAGATACAGTAATAACTAATATTACAGTAAACCCATTTTCTATGAAGAAAACATATACCCAAAGAGAATTGATAGAAAAAACAGGAAATGTTATTGTCAAAAATAAAGAAGATATTAAAAAGTTGATGACAACATTTATAACAACAAATAGTTCAGATTCCTGTCTCTGTGTTATAACAAATCGACCAAGACAGATAGATAAAGGGTTTCTAAATTACATATTCTTGGTCAATAAAAATGGCAATGTAAAAAAAGTACATGGATGTCCAAATATGATAAAATCTCTTGCTCTTTCTTCTGATGCTTCTAAATATATGTTTGGAACTATCTCTTTAAAAGGAGAAAGCGAAGTTTATCTTGTTTCAAACAATGAAAAAGTAAAAATTTTTAATAACATACATCCTCTATCTGGAAATATATTTAATGATGGACGAATTTGGTTTTATGGTCAAAAAGGAAATGAGTTTAACATATATTTAAGAAAAGATGGAAAAACTCAGAAAGTATTGACTCTTTCAAAGCCTTATCCAGTTGCTTTTATTGAAGATGTAAACAAACTTCTTGTAATAAAAGACAATAAAAGAGCTGATTATTATGAATTGTTAAAATAATAAAAGGAGGAAAACTTAAGCTCTTAAAAATATAGATAAATATAGTAAAAAGTGTTAAAATATACTCATATAGATTATACAGAGGATA
>JBGUKW010000125.1:0-4510 GCA_045114665.1 Candidatus Xenobia bacterium
TTTAAAATAAAGGCATTGAACCTTTATTTTAAATGCACCTTATATCCCCATAAATAAATTTAGGGGCATTACGGTGCATTTTGGTAAAAAAAATACTTATATAAAAGAGGCTACCTTGCAACAAGATAGCCTCTTTTTTGTTATTTTATGCGTCGATTGTGAGGAGTTCGTTTATTATAGAAATATGTTCTTTTACAAATTCTTCTCCTCTTGCTTGCATTGCAGTAATTAATGCAGGTACAAAATTGAATCCATAGCCGTATTTTTTGCTATTGTTCAATTCTTCTGCAAAATTGCTTGGAATTCTCAATTTCCAGTTGCCTGCTTCAGGACTACCAGGGAGGTTATATACTTCATGGATTCCCCAAAGGTCAGCAAAGAAAATCTGTACATTTTTGGCTTTTGAAGTGAATAGCTCAGCCATTTTTGTATCTGCCAAGAATTTTGGATCGTTTGTCAATCTTACTATTGTATCATCTTTCTCCCGTCCATATATGTTGGGATATACATCTTCCATTAAATTGAGTGCATGTAGATAGCCTTCATGTGTATGTACAAGGTCTTCAGCCCACATGCAAATTGGTACACTGTCATGGGTTCCAGCCATAATCCAAGCATTTGCTGGAACATTTGATGATCTGTATTTGCTTTTCTCTTTGTGTGGATCGGAAAATTGAATAAGTCTCATTCCGTTTAGTTCATATTGTTCCATAACTGATTCAACAGGATATGTTTGAGAGCCGAGATCTTCACAAATAATTTCATCTTTTGTGAGTCCACATTCAACAGCAGTATCAATTATGAGTTTTTTCATAAATCTTGCATATTTATCTATCTGCTCTTGGTTTAACTTTTTTACTCTGAACTCTGAATCAGCAGGTACACGATACTCTATATCATCTGTTGTTGCTATTGCATATTTTCCAAGTTCTGGATGTTCTGGAGAAGAATATAATCTTCCAGCACCTTCTTCAGGTTTTGGAGTACATCCTTTTTTATAGACCCAAGGATCGATCAATCCTACAACATGGTCGATTCTAACTCCGCCAGGATTTTCTGTAAACATCTTTTTATATAATTCTTTTATGAGTTTTCCTGCTTTGCCAAGTGATCCATTTTTATTGAATATCTTTTCAGGATCGAGCATAGGGAATCCCCAAGCCTGTCCATCTTCTGCAAATTGATCAGGAGGACAACCGAGAAACCAATCTTGCAAGAACAAATCCTGATTTGCCCAAATATCTCTGTCTGAAAATGCAACCTGTCTGTCTGCAATCATTTTTATGTCATATTTGCTTGCAAACTTTTTTGTCTCATTGTTTTGTTTCCAAATTACAAATTGTCCAAAATAGTAAAAGTCAATTTCTTCTTTGTTGTTCTTGACTATTTCTTCAATTCTCTTTTTGCATTTTTCTTTTGAAAATTCACCACTTGGATCAGGACAGAATAGTTTTCTATCCAATTCACTTGGCCATTCAGCCCACGGCTTTTTATATTCATTTACAACTATTTCATATATAGAATCTCTTTCAAGCCAAGTTTTATTTTCTTTGACAAAATCCAAATATTCTTTGTTATTGAAGTCAAAATTTGAAAAAGCCTCTCTCATTGCTTCTTCATGTTTGTCATAGGCATAGTCATAATTTCCCATATTTGTGCCTTTGTTTGGATTTTCATCACAAATTCTTCTATATGTCTCGACACTTAATATTTTGTTCCATTCATCTGTTGTTAGTTGTTCAAGGTCAATGAATAGGGTATTAAGTGAAAATATTGTTGATGTGTATGGTGAAGGATGACCTTTTCCTGTCTTTCCTGCTGGACCAAGCTGAATTGAATCAAAAAGTCCTGATATAAGTTTTATAAGTTCTTTTCCTGCTCTTGAATTATATGTGCCGAATCCATAGTCATTATTTGGCATTGCAGGAAAACTTCCACCATGTGCAATTAGTGTTAAATTCTTTTTTCCAAGTGCATTCAATGCTCTTTTTAATATTTTTTTGTTTTCTTCTGTAAATGTTTGCATATTTTTTTCTCCTAAAAAATTATTTTTAGGAGCGAATCCTCCCTTATGATTTTCTTCTATTAAATAATATTTTCTACAAATATATACTAATTTCTTTCAAAAATAAAAAAAGTTGTATAAAATTTTTTACACAACTTTTTTATTTTTCTTTATATCAATTTTCGTTTATACCAATTTTCAGGGGAAACTATTAATGATGTTATCATAGCTTCTTCCATATCAAAGTATTTTTTTTCTATATTTTCTTTTTTGTAGTATTCTTGTTTGTATGTATTTATAATTTCTTCTATTTTCCATTCGTTTTGTTTGTATAAATTAGTTGCTTCCATAAAATTGTTTGCTTTGTTATAAAGAATTGAAATATACACAAAATAAAGATACGGTAAATTTTTAAATATTTTTTCTATAAGCATATCTGTTGCATATTTGGGATAAATTTCTTTTATAGTTAATTTTAATTTAGAATCAATTTCTGTTAATTTTTCTTCTAATTTCTCTTTACATTTTTTTATTTCTATTTCTCTATATTCTTCTGCTTTTTTTTCTATATTTTTTTTGTTGATTGCTTTATAAATCCAAAGTATAAACTCAAATAAACAATAGATTAAAATAATAAGTAATATGCATAACATAAAATTTTCTTTTAAAATAATAAGTGATATTGCGACAATTATGATAAAGATAGGTAATAAAAGGAATGATAAAATTATTCGAGCAGTCTTTGTAATGTGTTCACCTTCTTTTCTTTTTTTTATTTTTTCTTCGAGATTTTCTAAATTTTGTTTAAATTCTAAATTTGCAATTTCTCTTTGAGTACAAAAATATTTACAAGTGCTATATATTGATTCTAATATTGTGGGAGAATCTAATTCTGAAAATTCACTATCAATACTAATATTTTCTTGTTTTACTGATTGCATTATATATTTTATAGCAACATTTTCGTTTTCATCTTCATATATAATTTCTTTAAGGGCTTCTATTGAATCTTGATAACCTTGTTCAGCTGATTTTTGATACCACTTAATAGCCTCTTCTATGTTCGCATTTACTCCTTCACCTTCTTCATACATTACAGCGAGGTTATATTGAGCCTGTGGATTTCCATTTTCTGAAGCTATTTTAAACCATTTAAAAGCTTCAGGAATATTTTGTTCAACATCGTTACCATTGTAGTATTTTGTTGCAAGCAAAAATTGAGCATTTGGATCATATTTTGCTTGTAGTAGTAATTTGTTAAGATCGCTATTTTTTCCCTTTCGTTCTATTTTAAATTCATTTTCCATTTTTTGTTCCTTAATATTATATTTTTGGAAATATATTTGTTTTATAATCTCTAATAGGTGTTTTGCTAAAAAAATTGAAAAATATAAATGTTAATATAGTTAACATTTTGTTAACTATATATAAAAATAAAAAATCGAGGCTTTCGCCTTATTGGCGAAAGCCTCGATTGACTTTAATATTAGTTTCCACTTAAACAGGAAATTTCTGCTTCACAAAGCGATCGCTTTGTGATATTTAGTTTTCATAAAAATAACTTTTCTATAATAGCAAATTTTTTCCTTCTTTTTATTTTACATTACAACTTTTCTTTTTCTGTTATCAGCAACTAAAACAACAGTTATTATTTTTTTACCTTCATTTTCATAAGTTTTGGCATATTGTTTTATTTGTTCTTCGCCTTCTGCTCTTGCTTTAGGGACACTTTTTGAACTCTTGGCAAATTTAAATTCGATTATAATTATTTTATCATCAAATGGAATTATTAAATCAGATCGACCTTCTGAAGTGTAAGATTCTTGAAAAGAAGTTACACCTGCACCGCCACGAAGTAGCATAACAAATAAAGAGCGATACCAATATTCATTTTGGTTCTTGGGAAAGTCCAATTTTTTTTCTCCTTCTTTAGAAGGAGCGAATATGTCCTTAGGTATTTTACTTAGAGCATTGTTAAAAATCTCAACTATCTTTTCAATATTTCCTTCATTTAAAGATTTTATAGCTTCCCAAAGTTCCAATCCTAAAGGTCTGTATTTATCTATTTTGTATATATCTTTCAAATATAATCGAGTTATAGATTTTTTTACTTCTTCATTAGGGTAATCAAGAGTTAAAAAAACACTTTCATCTCTTGATTCTTTTTTTTCTATGGTTAAATAACCTGCTTGAAATAGAAAACTTTCAGGGGTAGCTTTTTCTATTTCTTGCTCATTTGCAAAATCAGAAGGTACTTCTAAATGTCTAAATTGTTCAAAATTATTTATTTCATGTGTTTTTAGGTAATTAGCAAGAAAAGAGGGAGTTGCGGAATTATACCAATAGTTATTAAATTCTTTATCTTTAAAGAAATTTAAGATAGAAAAAGGATTATATACCCTTGTTTTTCCGTTAAATGAAAAACCGTCATAATGCCTTTTTATTTTTGCTAATAATTCTTCTTTTGTTAAAGATAGTTTGTTTGTTGCTTTTTCGATCCACTCT
>JBGUKW010000126.1:0-26231 GCA_045114665.1 Candidatus Xenobia bacterium
AACTTGTGAGTAGTATGATACTTGTATCTACCAAAGCATACACGCAATACTTTTTTAAAAAAAAGAAAGAAGCAGTAAGAAATATCCGTGAAGATTTCAATTTCTCGATGTGAGTATATTTAATCACATTTTGAGTAGCAGGAGTTTATATGTCTGAATTATCAATGGGAATTTTTACTGGACCAAATATTTTTATTGAAATTGCCCTGATGCTTGTATTTATTATTGCTTTTTGGAAAATTTTTGAAAAAGCAGACAAGCCAGGATGGGCATCACTTGTACCTATTTATAATGTTTGGGTGATATGTGAAATTGTATGGCCAGAGAAACCTCTTATTCCTTTCCTTTTATTATTCTTTGTTCCAATTGTAAATGTTCTTTATTTAATAATGTTAATATTTAGATTGGCTAAAGCTTTTGGTAAAAGTGTGTTGTTTGGTTTTGGATTACTATTTTTATATCCAATTTTTATACTAATTTTGGCATTTGGAGACAGTACATATCAACCTGAAGCATTATTGAAGCAGTAGCATAGTTTGTTACAGTAATCGATAAAAAAGGGGTTGTGAAAAAAGTATTTTTCACAACCCCTTTTTTTTTGCTTATTTATAGAAAAACAACTTCAACTCAGTATGTTTCTTATGAAAATATAAATAAAGGCGGTTTTGCCTCTAATGAGAATAATCAAAATGAGGGCATTGTTGATTTTTATGAGAAATTTGCAAATGGGGAAGAAAAATGTATAAATGATGAATTGCCATTTGAAATTCCAAGTTCTTGGGAATGGGTGCGGTTAAATAATATCGTGTATTTTGTAGGCAATAGACATAATCAAATACTATCAAAAGAAGTTTTAAAAGAGGGAAAATATCCCGCAGTAAGTCAAGGTATAAATCTAATAGAAGGGTATTGTAATGATGATTCTAAAGTTATAAAAGATTTGCCATTAGTAATGTTTGGAGATCACACAAGAAATGTTAAATATATAGATTTTGAATTTGTAATTTCAGCAGATGGTACAAAATTTATGAAAACTATATTATGTGATCCCAAATATTTTTATCATTGTATTAAAATAATAGCAGTAAAATTAAAAAATAGAGGCTATGAAAGACATTTTATTTTATTGAAAGAAAAATTTTTTCCTCTTCATCCACTTGAAGAACAGAATCGAATCGTTGATAAAATTGAGGAATTGTTCAAAATTATTGAACCATTGACAGAAAAATAAAATTTGATTTGTTTTTGTTTTCATGGTACAATAAAAGAAAAAAAGGAATAATTAAAATGCAAGAAACAAAATCAAAGTTATTCAGTGTGGCAAAATATATATTAAAGAAAACAGGAAAAATAACGGCAATGAAACTTCAAAAATTAGTTTATTATTGCCAAGTTTGGAATTTAGCTTGGTATGAAATGCCATTATTTCCTGAAGAATTTGAGGCTTGGCCAAATGGTCCAGTTTGTACTGAATTATATAAAATTCATGAAGATAAATTTGAATTATCATTAAAAGATTTTAAAGGGATTAAATCTGCACGACTTACAGATAGAGATAAAATGGTTATAGACATGGTTATAAATGATTATGGAAAAGAACCTCCATTAGTTTTAAGTTATTTAACACATTCTGAACGCCCTTGGAAAGAATCAAGGGGGAATACTCCTCCTGGAATGAGTTGTGATAATATAATTTCAAAAAAATTGATGCAGTCTTATTATAGTGGATTATTGGCAGTACAATGATAAAGAAAAACAAAAAACAAAATATAACTATATATTCAAAAAGAGAATTTATAACTAACGAAAAAGAAAAAATTTTTGTTGATGATATTAAACAAAATTTTTTGAACAATAAACCATCTTGGAGATTCACCTACAGTGATCTAACTTCAGAATATAGCATTTTGGATTGTAAAAATTCCCTGTTCACAAAACTTAAAAATTTTGAATCAATGACATTTAAAGAAATTTTTATTGATGGCTATCATTTTCATCATAAAATAAGTAATTTAGACAAAATGTTAAAGTTTGTAAAAGAAAGACTAAAACAGTTAGGTCTTAACGAAAATTTAGAAATTTATTCTTTGAGATTGGATAGCACAACGAGGATTTATGGTTTTATAGAGTCAAATATTTTTTATATCTTATGGTATGATCCAAAACATGAACTTTATCCAGTAGCCAAAAAACACACATAAAAATTAACCTTGATTTAGCAAGAAAAAACCTCTAAATTACTATTTGCCAGTTTAGCTGGCGAAAGGAGGTCTTTCTTTATGCTAAAAAAATTTGAAAGACATTTGAGGGAAAAAAATCTCTCGAAAAACACAATTTCTTCGTATCTTTTTGCGGTAAAACAATTTATCGAAAAATTTGGCGATCACATCACACAAAAAAAACTTCGTGACTACAAGGTTTGGCTCATTGAAAATTTTAAGCCTAAAACTGTAAATTTGAGATTAGGGGCTATAAATTCTTTTCTTGAAAGCATAGGAAAAGAAAAATGGAACATTCAACTAATCAAAATACAGCAGAAAACTTTTTTGGAAAATGTGATAAGCAAAGCAGACTACGAATTTTTCAAAAATTCATTGAAAAAAGACAATGAGATTTTTTGGTATTTTGTCGTTCGTTTTCTCGGTGCAACTGGTGCAAGGATCAGCGAATTTGTACAATTCAAAGTTGAACATGTAAAAATGGGATATTTGGATTTATATTCAAAGGGCGGAAAAGTTCGCAGGATATATATTCCAAAAGCATTGCAGAAAGAAGCTCTTAAATGGCTATCAGAGACAAAGCAAGAAAGTGGCTATTTGCTCAAAAATAGATTTGGGGAAAGAATAACTCCAAGAGGAATTTCAGGACAGTTAAAAGTTTTTGCTAAACGCTATGGAATCGATCCAAAAGTTGTCTATCCTCATTCTTTTAGACACAGATTCGCAAAAAGTTTTCTTGAAAAATGCAATGACATTGCATTTCTTGCTGATTTAATGGGACATGAAAATATAGAGACAACAAGAATTTATTTGAGGAAAACTGCAACAGAACAAAGAGTTATTGTTGATAGGGTTATAGATTGGTAGAGTTATAAAAAAAGGGCATATGCTATGGTTTTTAGTGTATGCCTTTAGTGTTTAATTCTGACTTCTTAGTTTTTCATCAGCACTTAATTCATGAATTTGTACCATTAATGTATCGCTCCGAGTATATCATTAATCTGCTCTTCAGAATAACCTTTTAATTTCATTGCTTTAACAAATTCTTTGTTTCTTTCGGCTCTTCCCTCAGCTCTTCCTTCGGCTCTTCCCTCAGCTCTTCCTTCGGCTCTTCCAATTCTTATTCCCTCACGCCTTGAGCCATTAATTGCATTTGCTTCATCATATTTGCAATTGGAACAAAGAATAAAATAAAAGGAAGAAGAGCTCCCTTTGGCCATGTAATTTCACACATAACATACAAATTATAAAAAGGTATAAGTGATGCCCATCCTGCCTTGCCAGCTTTCTCAAAAATTTTCCAATAAGCAATAATAAAGAGAACCATTATTGCTACATTAATAAGAAAAGTCATTCCACCAAATATTCCAGCAGATGAATCAGACATAAAAACCTCCGTTTTCTTAAAAATAAAAATCCTTCTATTCAAATAGATAATTTTCCTGTTTATTTCTCAAGACAATTTGTTATGTTATAACAAAAAAAAGAAGCTCTCAATATCGAGAACTTCTTTTTTATTTACTTAAAATACAAACTATACATTAAGTTTGAGGATAACCATGTGAGCTCCGTCACCTTTTCTGAAACGATATTTGATTATTGAAGTATAACCACCGTTTGTTTCAGCAAACTGTGCTTTTACGAGATCAAATAAATCTCTGGAGTCTTGGTTACAACCAATTTTTGAAAAAACATATCTCTTTGCAGCTAAATCATCTTTCTTTGCTACAGTTATGAGTTTTTCAACAAATTTCTTTACTTCTAAAGCTCTTGCGTGAGTTGTCTCGATCTGTCTTGCTTGAATGAGAGAACGGGACAAATTACGGAGCATACTTAAGCGATGAGCGTAATCTCTTCCGAGAGTACGTGTATTCGTTTTATGTTTCATTTTGTCCTCCAAAATATTTGTGGGATTACTCTTCCCGTGAAGAAGGCATAAGGGAAAGATGATACTGTTCTAATTTCTCTCTTATCTCGTCAAGAGATTTTTGACCAAAATTCTTCAGTTTCATCAAATCATCTTCTGAATAAGCTATAAGATCTCTTACAACTTTTATAGAAGCACGTTTTAAACAGTTGAGAGAACGGACTGAAAGTCCTAAATTTTCTATGGACATATCCAAAGATTGATCCTCTCCATCTGCATCTGATTTTGCCATTGATGGACCTTCGACTTGCGGAGGTTTAATATCAGTAAAGAATCCCATATATTCTCTGATTATATCTGCAGATGTACTCAATGCTTCATGTGGAAGAATACTTCCATTTGTTTCAATTTTCAAAATAAGTCTGTCATAATTTGTAACTTGACCTACACGAGAATCTTCAACAACATATTCAGCTTCAATTACTGGATTAAAGATTGAATCTATAGGAATCATTCCTAAAATCTGTTCAGAAGTATCATGCTTATCTGCAGCAACATATCCTTTACCTTTTTCTACGATTAATTCCATAGAAAGTCTTGAATCTTTGTCAGTAAGTTCTGCTATATATAAATCAGGATTGAGAATTTCTACTTCAGGATCTGGCTGAATATCAGCAGCAGTTACAATACCTTCACCTTTTACCTCAAGTTTTAGAGTCTTTGGATAGTCTGTAAGCAAATCGAGTTTCAATTTCTTTATATTCAAAACGATTTCTGTAACATCTTCAACAACTCCAGGAATTGTTGAAAATTCATGCAAAATTCCATCTATGTGAATATGAGTTACAGCAGAACCTTTTAATGATGAAAGAAGAACTCTTCTAAGAGCATTTCCTAATGTTGCTCCAAATCCTCTTTCCAATGGCTCTATTACAAATTCTCCATAAAATTCTGAATTCGAGGAAGAGACTCTTGGTGTTTCTATAAGTTCTAACATAAACACTACCTGCTTTCCTTCGGATTACTTAGAGTAGAACTCAACGACAAGCAGTTCGTCAACTTGAGTGTCAATGTCCTCTCTTGCAGGTAAAGAAACAACTTTACCGCCGACTTTTTCATAATCAGCTTCTAACCACTTTGGAGCTGTTTTGTTCTTTGCATTTTCAGCTATATCAACAAAATATTGTTTTGCTTTGCTTTTTTCTTTTAAAGAAACAACTTGTCCAACTCTTACTTGATATGATGGGATATTAACTTTCTGTCCATCTACTGTAACATGTCCATGACGAACAATCTGTCTTGCTGCACTTCTTGAACTTGCGAGACCAAGTCTAAAAATTACATTATCAAGGCGACGTTCGAGAAGAACAAGGAAGTTTTCACCAGTTGCACCCTTTTGACTTGCAGCTTTTGTGAAGTAATTCAAAAACTGCTGTTCATTAAGTCCATAAATACGGCGTAGTTTCTGTTTCTCACGAAGTTGAACTCCGTAGTTTGAAAGTTTTCTGCGTTGCTGTTGACCATGCTGTCCTGGAGCATAATTTTTCTTTTCAAGTGCACACTTAGGAGTATAGCAACGTTCTCCTTTTAAAAACAATTTAACACCTTCACGCCTACATAAACGACATACAGGTCCTATGTATCTTGCCACGTTTTTTTCTCCTATTAATAATCTTTCTATTACTAAAAATACTTTGCTTTTATTTTTCTATTCTTTTGAGTTGCAAAAAAGCGATAAAAACTATACTCTTCTTCTCTTTGGAGGTCTGCAACCGTTGTGAGGAATTGGTGTTACATCCTTTATTACGGTAATCTCCAATCCTGCTGCCTGAAGAGAACGAATTGCAGCTTCTCTTCCTGTTCCAGGACCTTTTACATAAACTTCAATGGATCTCATTCCATTATCGATTGCTTTTTTAGCACATACTTCGGCAGCTGTCTGAGCAGCAAATGGTGTGCTTTTTCTTGAACCTTTGAAACCAAGTCCACCAGCACTTGCCCATGAAACAGCATTTCCGTTTGTGTCTGTAATTGTTATTATTGTATTATTAAAAGTTGATTGAACATGAGCAATCCCTTTTGGGATTATCTTGTTTTCTCTTCTTTTACCTCTGACTACTCTCTTAGCCATGTCTTCCTCCTTATCTCAAATTATTTCTTCTTACCACTTACAGAACGTCTTGGACCTTTTCTCGTTCTTGCGTTTGTTTTTGTACGCTGTCCTCTTACTGGAAGATTTCTGCGATGTCTTATTCCGCGGTAACAGCTTATTTCGATAAGGCGTCTGATATTAGAAGCGATTTCACGACGGAGATCACCTTCTACCTTGTGATTTTTCTCTATTTCATCTCTGAGTTTAACTGTTTCTTCTTCAGTTAAATTTTTAACTCTTGTATCTCTACTGATTCCAGTTTTATCGAGAATATCTTGACTTGTTTTTTTACCGATTCCGAAAATGTAAGTAAGTGCAATTTCAACTCTCTTATCTTTCGGTAAATCTACACCTGCTATACGAGCCAAATCCTCACCCCCTAACCTTGAACCTGTTTATGTTTTGGATTTGTGCAGATAACTCTAACTTTACCCTTTCTCAATATGATTCTACACTTATCACACCGAGTTTTAACTGATGGACGTACCTTCATGTTGTTTGTAGCTCCTTTTTAAATTGTACCAGTGAATAATTTTATTTAAAACGATATATTATTCTTCCTCTGGTCAGATCGTAAGGGGATAATTCAACTGTTACCTTATCCCCAGGGAGAATCTTAATAAAATTCATTCTAATTTTGCCTGAAACATGTGCCAAAACTTTATGTCCCTGTGCCAATTCAACTCTGAACATGGCATTAGGGAGAGCTTCCATCACAGTTCCTTCAACTTCTATATTTTCTTCCTTCATAAAAACACCCTTTTAATTGAGACCGTGAAATTTTCTGTAATTTTCAAAAAAACTAAATGCCATTTTTTTATTTACAGATTTTTATCACATACCCTTTTAATTTTCCTTTGGAGGGAATGGATATTCTTCCTCTTCAGAAGCACCTTCTGGAAGTGTCAAAATCCTTGGGCCTCTCTCAGTAAAAGCTATAGTATGTTCAAAATGAGCTGATTTTTTGCCATCTTCAGTTACGATTGTCCAACCGTCCTCAAGACATAAAACCCTATGAGTACCAGCATTTATCATAGGCTCAACAGCAATTACCATTCCTTTTTTCATCAAAAGACCTCTTCCAGCTCTTCCATAATTAGGAACTGCTGGATCTTCATGCATACTTCTTCCTATACCATGCCCGACAAGATCTCTTACAACTGAAAAACCCTTTGATTCTGCATATTGTTGAACAGCATGTGAGACATCTCCAAGATGATTTCCTATAACACACTGCTCAATTCCTTTATATAGAGAATTTTTAGTTGCTTCAAGAAGTCTTACATCTTCAGGATTTGGGTCATCTCCAACAATTACACTAAGTGCTGAATCTGAACACCAACCATTATAGTAAACTCCCATATCAAAACTTACTAACTCACCCTTTTTGAGCTTTCTCTTATTTGGAATTCCATGGACAACTTGTTCATCAATAGAAACTGTAATTGTCTTTGGATAACCTCTATAATTTTTAAAAGCTGGAACTGCTCCCATTTTTTTTATCATAGATTCGGCTATTCTGTCAAGATCATTCAGAGAAATTCCTTCATGAGCATTTTTTGCTAACTCTGCGAGAACTGCTGCTGTTATTGTGCCAGAATGACGCATCCATTTAATATCTTCATCTGATTTTACAGTAACCATAAAAACTTCCGCTAAAAAAATAACATTTAAAAAATTATGTTAAAAGACACTTATTCTTTTTATCATAAAAGAAGCACTTATGTCAAGATCATTCAGCAATTTATTTTGTATTTTTTTTATAATATTTTTTCAAATTTCCAAAAGTTATTTATTGACTTTTGAATTTTGCAAATCAATATGTAACCACCCAAATATAAATTTAGCACTTTATTCTATTTTAGCTACAAATAAAAGCAAAATTTGAAATATTATTTTTCAAATAATTGAATATTAAATTGTATAAAATTTATAATTTAAAAAAATATGTATGATATACAATAAATAACAAAAAAATTAATAATAAGTAATATTAATGATTATAATTTTACAATTATCAAATTATTAACTAACTATTAAGTAAAAATTTTCAATGAAATAAATAATTTTGTACTAAATTAGGTCATGATTTTCTAAAAGGTCTCTCTATTTCTTTAATCAATTCAACTTTATCAGAATCATGAACTCCATCATAATTTTTTAAAATATATCTTGTATCAAATACAATGCCTTGGACTCGTTCGTATATTTTTGGATATGCAGGATTATCAATCCAATCACCTACAGCCTCAGCGACATTTCCACATATACTATTAATACCAAATAAATTATTGTTTTTGTTATAAGGCATAATAAATGCATTATAAACTTGTGTGCCATTTGGGACTTTACGATTTTTAACAAATTTACCATATGTAATTTGTTTGTTAATATCTGAAGATTGTGGCAATACTTTATAACCATCCTGTGGTTTAATACCATAACGATAATATTTAGCATCAATAATATAGTATTTTCCTTCATGAATCATAATTGTATCAGGTCTCAATGCACTTACTATTATATCTTTGTTTTTATATCGTTCCGTCCATTTTGCATGAGGGAAAAATTCTTCCTTATTAGGAATACCGAACATTTTATCAATAAGTTTTTCCCATATTATTTCAAATTTATATGTACCAAAACAAAAATGATTACAAATGTTTTGACCATCCCTAAATTCAATCATCGCAATCATCGAACGAAATAATTTTTTATCATTATCATTGTTAATTACACAAAGTTTAGAGTTTAAAATAGATAAAAACATATTTTTATCAAAAGCAATATCAGGTTGTTCTGGTTTATTATTTGTATAAAGCCAACCAAGACATTTAAAACTTTCATAAACACAATATTTATTAATCTGTGTAATAAGTCTTGTTTTATCAGGAGTGGATATTCTTACCACTTGTTTTAAATAAAAAAATGATTCTCCCTGAACCATAGGAGATTGAGTTTGGATTGTTTTTCTCCAGTTTGTTTTACCTTTTTTATCTATCTTATATTTAGATTCCCTTTCTGTATAATAAGAGCAATTGTGTGCTAAGTAATAGTTTATAACATTAATATATGCTTGCATTGGAAAAATAACTGTTTGTTGGGTTATAGAATTATCTATATCAAATAATACTTCTCTACTCTCAGTAAATCTCGAAAGTATATAAAACAGATTTTTTATGTCCATAATTAACTCATCATCTTGCTTTGGAAGTTCGTATCCAATAGGAAAATAAATCTTGATATCTCCTGAATCCACCTTCAAACCAACAAAGTTATCATCTCCGTTTTCATTGATGTAACAATGATCCCGTATTTTGAAATCTTCACAATCCATGATCACCTAATATTTAAATTTCATTTTTCTGAACGATATTGTTATAAATGTTGTCTTTAAAAAATAAAAATCTTGAATTGCCTGTTTTCCAAACAAACCATTCAATTATGTCTTCTAAATTATTAATTTTCCTAAGATCAAATATATCTTCCTTTGTAAATTTGAATGCATCATCCCAAAGATATTTAAGAACCTTTTCAGGAAATCGGCTAATTTGTTTTTCATCGCCATTTCCAAAGTCTAAGTCTTCTTCTCTAATGAAATGCGTACCAAGTCTTTTATCCTCTGAAGATGTCATATAAATATTTTTTGAAAGAATAATTTTGTTAATCTCTGTTAAAAAATGTTCCCAAGTAACATCAGTATCAAGAATTTTAGTTTCAGCAAACTTCTTTTCATTTTTATCATTACTAAATTTATTCTTAATAAGACGCATATTCCATCTTCTTTGAAATGCAGTATCCAAAGTAAAAACATTTTGATCACTTGTGTTCATAGTACATAAAATTGACATATTAGATGGAATATAAACCTTATGTCTTTCACTAAGATATACATTTTTTGCAATATCTGCGTTAGTTATCTCATATTCACTATTGCCATCTTTATCTCTATCAAGTAATTGGAATATATCCCCAAATATAGCGGGTGCATTACCACGATTTACTTCCTCTATAATAAGATAATACATCTTATTTGGATTAATATATGCTTTATGTAAAAGTTTAGTAAATGGTCCAGCGGAGAATTCATATTTAACATTCCCATCATCTCCTATTTTAGGAAGAATCTGGCCTACAAAATCAGAATATGTATAGTCAGGATGAAAAACTAATCGTTCTATTCGAGAGGCATCATCACAATATTCATGTTTAATAGTCCAAGACTTACCAGAACCAGGAACTCCGTAAAGAATTATATTAGAACCTCCTTTAATGCGTTCTTCTAATTTTTTATCATCAACAATTTTATCTCTGAAGCCACAATTCATATCGATATTATAAATTTTTAAATTTTTCAATCTCAAATTATATTTTAACAAAACATCAGGATTTACTATTATATGTTTTATTCCAGTATAATTTTCATCTTCTGACAAAAACCCCCATCTAACAAGAATCATAATAGGCTTTGCATCAGCATATTTTTGGGCCTCTTCTTTTAATTCAATTTTTCCATTTAGTCTAAGTTGACGAATTTCTGTAATACTATCAGTATAATTTGCTCCTATATCCTCAAGTTTCCAAAGAAGATATGCGAATTCTTTATATGTAAGATAATCTAAATCCATACTTGCTCTAATAAATAATGCAGGAGGTTCAATATCCGAATCAGAATCAGGAGAACCATAATTATTTCTACCAAATGTGATTGTTTCTAAAGCATTCATTAAAACTTCTTGGATTTTATCTTTATTGTTTAGATTAATAGCTTCATACATTTCACGACCAGAATTAGTTATTTTACGAAAAGACTGTGGATTCTTAATATCTTGCCAAACAGTAAAACCAAAATAAGATGTAATTTGTGCTTTTTTGGTATATGATGATTGATACTGATCATCTCCAATCATACTTTTCAAACGAGCTTTATATGTATTATTATCAAGCCATCCATCTGCTTCATAATATATTTTAAGAACCGCCTCAATTTCATGTAATAAAGCACTGTTTTTAGGCATTACTATTTTTCCCATCTGTTTAAAACCTTCCTATTAATGAAGCTGATTTAATAAAACAATCATAATTTCTTTTACAAGATTAGAGGGTATTCCTTCGCCCAATACTCTCCTAATAAAAGTGTCATCTGCCCAATCTGGTATAGACCAATTCAATGGTAAAGACATAACTATCAATAATTCATAAATTGTCAATACACGTGGATCAGAATAAAGTACATTACCATCTTTATCTTTATATGGATGACCAGGATGTACGCAAGCAAGAGATGAAATTACACCATTGTTTTGAGTTATAGTTCTACAAGGCATATCCCACTTCAACCTTCTATAATTATTATGATGTGCAATAATAGGTATTCCATTATCTTTTTGTGGGTAATATAATTTATTATAAATAGCTGATTTTCCAGTTGGTGTATGCATCATCCATTCTACTTGTTTCCAAGAATGTTTAGGTGGATAATGCCATTTTGATATACTAAGACCTAATGCTCGTTTCTTTTCATAATCAGGGAAATGCTTTATTGTCTCATCTATACCCTCTCTTAGTATAGGATCTAATGATGGTAAATGACCTATTGCTTCTTGTAATGTAATTTCTTTCTTCTTTTCAGGAAATTCCCAAGTAACTTTTAGATCTTTTCGTACTAGCAAAAAAATATTCCGTTCTCGCAATTGTGGCACACCATGATCTTTAGCTTTTATCAATGTTTCCTTATTGAAGTTATAATCATTTTCAAGTTCTTTCTTTATATAATCTGGAATAAACAAAATTTCATTTCCAATTTTAATTTTAGTAGTTAATTGTTTAGGTACATTTTCTAATAATGCAAATTTCGGCTTTATCTTTTTTATGATCTCTATAGCATACCAAACAAGTTGATTACGAGGATCAAATTCTAAACGCAAACCAGCTTCACTCATTCCTTGACAAGGAGGAGTAGCTATAACAAAATTAATCCCCTTTGAAAGCGATTCATATACAACTAAACTCCTTATATTTTCATCAGTGATATCTCCACAAATCATTTGGGTATTTGGATAAATATCTTGATAAAATTTTGCTCTTTTTTTATCTATTTCATTTGCAATAAGAATTTTTATTCCAAGTTCTTTGAAATAAGCCTCTGCGACACCAACATTAGCAAACAAAGAAAGACCTTTTAATATTTCCATAGTTTTTATTCCTGTATCAAATTACTAAATACCTTTTTTACAAATAAAGGAGGAATTCCCTCTCCTATAATTCGCCTAATAAAAGCTTCAGGAGTATTACTTGGAATAGGCCAATTAACAGGCAAACTCATAATTATCATCAATTCATATAAAGTTAGTGTTCTTGCATCAGAATAGATAATATTACCCTCTTCATCAACCCTTTCTTTTCTCCCAGGGTGTACATTATTTTGAGAAGATATTTTTCTATTATCCATAGTTACAGTATAAGCAGGGGTATTCCAATTTTGACGTTTATAAGTGTTACGATATCCTTTTACTGGTTCTCCATTAGATTTAGTTGGATAATATTTATCATTGTCAAATGCGGTACATCCTGTTGGAGTATGTTGCATTGCTATAACTTGTCTTTTAACATGATATGGAGGATTATTCCATTGAGAAATTTCAATAGCTCTTTTCTTTCTTTCGTAAAAATGTGGAAACATATCAAGTAATTCTTTTTCTGATACATCTATTACAAAAGGATCAATAGAAGGTAGATTTCCAATTGCCTCTTGCATAGTAATAATTTTTTTATCTTTAATTGGTAAAATCCACTCATACGACATATCCAATCTAGACATCAAAATAATAGCTCTTTCTCTTGCTTGGGGGACAGAATAATCTTTAGTATCAATTATATATTTATTAATTTTATAAAAATTACCAAGAGTATCTTCTATCAATTTAGGAATTAATATTTCAGTTCCATCTATTTCAATTTTAGTTTGATAAAAAAGAGGAACATTTTCTATAAAAACATATTTAGGGTTGATCTTTTGAACAATATCAATAACTTGACATATAAGTAAATTGCGTTTATCTCCCTTTTCCTGTTGTCCCGCAGTACTCATTCCCTGACAAGGAGGTGTAGCCATAATTAAATCAACTTCACTCATCAAAGAATTATAAATTATCTTATTAAAAATCGCTTCCTGTGTTATATCTCCACAAATCATATTCGTTTCAGGGTAAATCTCTGAATATAATGTTGCTCTTTTTTCTATAAGTTCATTAGCAACAACAACATCAATACCAATATCCTTTAAATAGGCTTCAGCAACACCTATATTAGCAAATAAAGACAATACTTTAAATTGTGCTTTTTTTGTTGTTTTTAAACAATCTTGATTTTCAATATATTCAAAATATAATTTTACAGCTCTTTTTATACGAGATTTAGTATCATGCGATAATGATTTATAATTTTCATTCTGTTCTAATAAAAATTGATAGTTTGGCTTATTAAACCAAGGCAAAATGACATCTGCTTTTTTAAACATATAAACTATATTGCTAATAGTTTTTGAAGAATAATTTGTATTTTCTATAAGCCATAATTTGAAATTATTAAAATTAGTCATATTACTACTCATTTATTTGTAAAAATTTAAATTTATTTTCTACAAAAAAACTATTTTATCTTTCTGAATATTAATAATTTAATATAAAAATAATAAATTGAAAAGATTTACTTATTAATTCGTCAGTTAAATAATTTGAATTAGCAACTTTTGTGCGATATAATACAACGAACGGCTTCAGTTTCCGTCAGTAGTTATAAGAAAGGAAAGCTTTCAAACAAACATAGTAAACTGTCAGAGAGAGTGTATTAGCAAATTAAGCTCATTCACAAATGAAGGAGAAAAAAGCGATCCAAAAAGTTGCGAAAGCAGATTATAAAACTAATTATTTAATTTCCAAGTTAATAATAGATATTTGAAATAAAATTCCTTATAAATAATCTTGAAAAAATTCAACTAAAGTGATAATATTCCAAAAGATGAAATATTTATTATAATAACATGACTATTATTAAGGAATATATAATATGTACAATATTTTATTTGACGAAATGAAAAAAAGAAATATAGATTGGGTTATTCTTTCAGGAGAAAGGCAAAAATCAACTGACATAAGATATTTTTTAAAAAATTTGACATTTGCCTCCCCTGTAATTTTAATAAAACAAAATGAAGAGCCTATAATCATTCATAATATCCTCGAATCAGAAGAAGCACTACAGTCAAAAGCAAAGACTATTTGCAGAGATGAAATAGTTTTAAGAGAAGAAATAAGAAAATTTTCTTCTTCAAAAGACCAAACAAAACTTTTTATTAAAAAGTGCATAGAAAAATTTGACATATCAGGAAAAATACTCTTACTTGGAAATCAACCATTTCAAAAAGCATTCATGATATATGAAATAATGCAAAAAATAGATGGAATAAAATTGGCAGATATAAAAGACTCCGATATTATGAAAAAAGTAAGAGAAGTAAAAACTGATGATGAAATAGAAAAAATACAATCTGTTTCAACAAAAGTTTCAGAAATATACAGAGAAATAAGAAATTTGCTAAAAAAAGGAATAATAAAAGATTCCTTATTATATGATAAAAATGGAACTCCAATAAAATTGGGAGACATAAGACATTTAGTTGAAAAGATAATTGCAGAAACAGGGCTTTCAGGTGCAGAAATTCCAATAATTTCAATGGGAGAAGAAGCTGCAAGTCCTCACATGACAGGAAATGTGGAAATGCAAGTAAAAGAAGGAAGTCCAATAGTAATTGACATATTCCCAAATGACAATAAAACTGGATATTTTTCAGACATGACGAGGACATTTTGTGTAGGGAAACCGAGTGATTATGTAAAAACATTATATAGTCATGTTAAAGAAGCATATGAAATTGGTAAAAAATCAGTAAAGTTAGGAGAAAAGACAAGTCTTCCTGATATAGCGGTTTCTGATTTTTTTGTACAAAAAGGGCATAAAACATCGAGAGACAATGCTGGAACTAAAGAAGGATATATTCATTCATTGGGGCATGGTGTTGGTCTTGATGTCCATGAAGCTCCGAGTGTAAGTTTTGTTGCAAAAGAAATATTTGAAAAAATGTCAGTTTTTACAATAGAGCCAGGTCTTTATTATAAATCTAAATCGGCAGGAATAAGGCTTGAAGATACTTTTTATATAGACCACAATGGCAATTTGAAAAATTTAACATCATTTCCAATGAAATTATCAGTTGATGAAGATATATAATGGGAGGAAAAATGGAAAATGAAGTTCGTGTCCGAATAGCTCCATCTCCAACAGGTGAGCCACATGTCGGAACAGCATACATAGCTCTATTTAACAGAGCTTTTGCAAAATCACACAATGGCAAATTTATTTTGAGAATCGAAGACACAGACCAAACAAGATATACTGAAAATTCAGAAAAAGCAATTTTTGAATCTCTCAGATGGCTTGGTCTTGATTGGGACGAAGGACCAGATGTTGGAGGACCTTATGCTCCATACAGACAATCAGAAAGAACAGAAATATACAGAAAATATGCCCAGGAACTCCTTGACAAAGGACTTGCTTATAAATGTTTCTGTACAAAAGAAGAACTCGCAGAAATGAGAACAAGACAAGAAAAGGAAAAACGCCCTGCAGTAGGTTATTTTGCTTCAGATTCTCCTTGTAGAAATTTAACACCTGAGCAGATAAAAGAAAAAGAAGAACAGGGTATCCCCTATGTCATCAGACTTAAAGTTCCAAATGACGATCCTGATGCACTTATAACATTTTTTGATCACACAAGAAAAAAAGAGATTTCAAGAAAATATTCTGAAATCGACGATCAAGTTTTGTTAAAAGCAGACGGATTCCCAACATATCATTTGGCAAATGTAGTAGATGATCATTTAATGGGAATTACACATGTAATGAGAGGCGAAGAATGGATCGTTTCAACACCAAAACACATTCTTTTATACAAAGCATTTGGTTGGAAAGTTCCTGAATTTTATCATCTCTCACTTTTGAGAAATCCTGACAAAAACAAAAGCAAAATTTCAAAGAGAAAAAATCCTGTATCACTAAGATGGTTCAGAGCAGCAGGTTATACTCCTGAAGCACTTTTAAATTTTCTTGCACTCATGGGATATTCAAGAAATACTGAAGGAAAGACAAAAGAAGAGATAAGTGCAATGGATATTTTCACAATGGAAGAACTTGCGAAAGAATTTGATCCCGCAAGAATCTCGACGAGTGGTCCTGCTTTTGACTATGAAAAACTCGATTCAATAAATAATACATATACAGAAAGAATGAGCATTGACGAATTTGTCAAATACCAATCTGAAAGAACAGCATATTTAATGAAATATTTAGGAGTTCTTGCAGAAGAAGTAAAAACAAGATTCCGCAGATTTGACAAAGAAGTCAATTCAATAACAGATTTCTTCTTCAGAATGAAAATGAACTATAATTCAAAAGAATTTAAGAAAGCAAAGATTTCATTTGAAGAAGCTGGCAAAATTTTAAAAGCTGTTAAAAAAGTTTTTAAAGACAATGCAACAAAATTGAATGCACCTGAAGAATTTAGAGAGTGTCTTGCAAATATTGTTGAGAAAAATGGATTTGACAATAGAGGACTTCACATGACTGTAAGAGTTGCAGTTGCTGGAGTTGGTGAATCATTGCCATTATATGAATCACTTTCTTTACTCGGTGTATATAGATGTATAACAAGATTTGATGAAGCAATTTCTGCTTTAGAGAAATTCGCTAAAGAGGAAGCAAAATAAAACGGAGAAAAAAAATGAAAGATTTAGGTTCAAGAGCATTTTCTTATGGTTATCCAAGTCCAGTTTTAATGGTTGCAACTTACAATGATGACGGAACAGTAAATGTAATGAATTTACATGAATGTGCAAGAACAAATGCTGGGCATTTAGCACTTTGTATTGGTGAAGGAAAAAAGACACACAAAAATGTTGAGAAAAGACATGCTTTCACACTTACACTTGCAAATAAGGATTTGATGAAGGCTGTAGATTATTTTGGTCTTGTATCTGGATATAAAGTTCCAGACAAATTTGAAAAAACTGGTTTACAAGCTGTAAAGAGCAGAAATGTTGATGCCCCAGTTATTGTTGGAAGTCCTTTGGTTATAGAATGTGAACTCATGAACTTTATAAAAACTTCTAATTTTACAACTGTACTTGGCAGGATTGTAAATATTTTGGCTGATGAATCTATATTAAATGAAGCAGGTAAAATAGATTCGTCAAAAATAGGAATGTTATTTTTTGATTCATTCAGCAATAGCTATTTTACATTGGGCGATAAAGTAGGAAATGCTTGGATTGAAGGAAGAGAATACATGAAATAATATATAACGGAGAAAAAAATGGAAACAACAAAACCTAATGACTTCATAAGAGACATAATTGATGAAGACTTAAAGACTGGAAAAAGAGATCATGTTGCAACAAGATTTCCTCCAGAGCCAAATGGCTATCTCCACATTGGACATGCAAAATCAATCTGCCTCAATTTTGGAATAGCAAAGCAGTACAATGGAACATGTAATTTGAGATTTGATGACACAAACCCATGCAAAGAAGATACAGAATATGTTGATTCAATCATGAACGATGTCAAATGGCTTGGATTCCAATGGGACGGAATGTATTACGCCTCAAACTATTTCCAAAAATTGTATGAATATGCTGTTGAACTCATAAAAATGGGAAAAGCCTATGTCTGCGAACTCACACCAGATCAAATAAGAGAATACAGAGGCACTTTGACAGAACCTGGCAAAAACAGTCCTTACAGAGACAGAAGTGTTGAAGAAAATTTAGCTCTTTTTGAAAAGATGAAAAATGGAGAACTTGAAGATGGTTCAGCTGTTTTGAGAGCAAAAATAGATATGGCTTCTCCTAATATCAATATGAGAGACCCTGCTATCTACAGAATAAGACATGCAACACACCACAAAACAGGTGATGATTGGTGTATATATCCAATGTACGATTTTGCACACTGTCTCTCTGACAGTATAGAAGGAATAACACATTCTATCTGCACACTTGAATTTGAAATTCACAGACCATTATATAATTGGTATCTCGAAACATTGGGAATAAAGAATCCACCACAGCAGATCGAATTTGCAAGACTCAACATCACTGGAACAGTCATGAGCAAAAGAAAACTCCTTCAACTCGTAACAGAACACCATGTAAATGGTTGGGACGATCCAAGAATGCCTACCATTGCAGGAATGAGAAGAAGAGGCTTCACACCTGAAGCTATAAGAAACTTCTGCGAACAAATCGGAGTTGCAAAAGCAGACAGCACAGTCGATATGTCATTTTTGGAGCATTGTGTAAGAGAAGACCTCAATAAGAGAGCAAAGAGAATAATGGTTGTTGTCAATCCTGTAAAATTGATAATCGACAACTATCCAGAGGGACAGACTGAAGAAGTAGAAGCAATAAACAACCCTGAAAACATGGACGAAGGAAAGAGAAAAGTCATTTTCTCTAAAGAACTTTACATAGACAGAGATGACTTCATGGAAGAACCTGTAAAAGGATTCTACAGAATGGCTCCTGACCGTGAAGTAAGACTAAAAGCTGGATACTATGTAAAATGCACAGGTGTTGTAAAAGATGAAAATGGAGAGATAAAAGAAATCCACTGTACTTACGATCCTGAAACAAAAGGCGGTACATCTGCAGACGGAAGAAAAGTCAAAGGCACACTTCACTGGGTAAGTGCAACAAACTGTGTTGACACAGAAGTAAGACTTTATGAAAGTCTCTTTAACTGCCAAAATCCATCAGCAGCTGAAAACTTCCTTGACACTGTAAATCATGACTCATTAAAGATAGTCAAAGGCTCAAAAGCTGAACTATGTGTAAATGATTTAAAAGTAGGAGATGTCGTTCAATTTGAGAGAACAGGTTATTTCTGCATTGACAAAGATTCAACAGAAGGACACCCTGTTTTCAACAGAACAATAGCACTCAAAGATACTTGGGCAAAACAAAACAAAAAATAAAAATTGATAAAAAAAATGTTGATTTAGAAATTTCTAAATCAACATTTTTTTTATTCTTTGTTTAATATTTTATTATTCCTCCATCTACCTGTCTTATAATAGAAAATACACATTATTACAGAAAGTATAGAAGCTAAAGGTGCTGCAAAACCAACTTCAAACATCGTTGCATTTGGCAATTTACTCAAATAATAGGACATTGGAATCCTTACAAGAAAAGTTGCCATAATACTGTGAACAACTGGAAAAGTTGTATGACCATAACCAATAAAAAATGAATTTATATTGAAAATAAATGAACCTATTACACATTCTATTCCAAAAGATCTCATATAATCAGCAGAACATTTTATGACATCAGGATCTGTTGTAAAAATAGCTGTCAATAACTCACCTTTAAAGAATATAAATATATAGAGAACTAATTCAAAAGCAAGAGATATCAAAAATCCTACTAAAAAACATTTTTTAGCTCTTTGATGTTGTGAGGCTCCAATATTTTGGGCTGTCATAGCTGCAACAGCGGCAGAAAGCGATTCTGGTATAATATATGAGAACCATAATAATCTTTCAGCAACACCGAGAGAAGCAGAGGCAATAAGTCCCATTGAATTTATTATTCCAGTCATTATCAAAAAAGAAATATCTATTAAAACAATCGCAACAGCCATAGGAGCTCCAATTTTAAAAATATTCCAAGCTTCCATTTTTGAAAAAACAGTGTCTTTAAATGTAAAATCACAAAGCCCACCATGCTTTTTTATGTGAAAAAAACAAAAAAGAACAGCACAAAATTGTGCGAAAATTGTAGCTATAGCAGCTCCCATTGGTCCCATTTTGAAAAATCCAATCAAAATAAAATCACATACAATATTTATACAACATGCCAAAATTATAAATTTCATAGGTGTTTTGGAATCACCAAGACCTCTTAAAATTGCGGCCAATACATTATATGCAACTAAAAACAATATTCCAAAAGAGCAAGTCACAAGATATTGTAAAGTAAAATTTGCTGCTTCTTTCGGAGTTCTCAAAAATTCAATAAATGGACTTGCAACAAAAAATAGAACTACTGTCATAATTAATGAAAAAGCCCCGAACAAAACAATCATTGTTCCTATTACATCTCTTACACATTTCTTTTTGTCTGCTCCAAAATATTGTCCTATTATGACTGTTCCTCCTGAAGTAAATCCAAAAATAATACCGATCACGGCTTGCATTATTTCAGTTCCAATTCCAACAGCGGAAACAGCAGAAGAGTCACAAAAACGACCAATTACAAAAAGATCAACAGCACCATATAATGCCTGTAATATATTTGCATAAACAAAAGGCAGTGCAAATAAAATCAAAACTTTTTTGACATCGCCATTTAATAAATCAAGTTTTTTTTCATTGTTATCCATAAAGTTACCCTAAAAATTTTTTTGCTAAATTAAAAACAATATCTGAATATTCTTTTTTAGAAAACACATGATCTGCTCCATTAATTGTTTCAAGCTCTATTCCAAATTGTTTAGAAAATTTGACAGCTTCAGCATAAGAAGCAATTTGATCACAATCCCCATGAACCATCTTTAATAAAATATCTTTTGGTTTTGAAAAAATTTTAAACAGATCATATTTTTCAATTTCATTATAAAAATCAATAGAAAGTCTAACAGGTCTTAAAAAATGAGCATTTATTATAAAACCTTCTTTTTTTAATTCTTCCCATTCAGAAGGTTCTGTTGAATCAAATAAAATTTTCTTCATATTTACAGCAGTACAACGAAGAAACAATTTTTTGACACTCGATTTTTTATTATTTATATATAACAAAGACAAAAAAGCTCCAAAACTCGAAGCAAACATGTATATTGGAATATTAGGAAAATGAGCTTTTATATAATTTTCTGTGTCTTCTATTACTTCAAGACATGATTTTACTGTCAAATCGTCATTTTTATTTTCACCATGATTTGGAAGATCTATTGCAATAGTTGAAATTCCAATTTTAGGCATTATTTCTTCAAGCCTTCTACAAGTCGGACTTTCTTTTGAACTTGCAAAACCATGTACAACAATTAAAATTGCTTTATTTTCTTTTGACAAAACCAAATCAGCTGGTATATCAAATTTTGTCCTGCTTTTTATTAACATTTTTTAATTACTTAACTATCCTCCTCTTTTGTCTCACTGATTTTCAAGCAATTCTGTCAACTCTTCATATTCAGCAAAAAGTTTTTCTATTTCCTCAGATATTTTCCCATAATCCTCAGACAACTTAGAAATCTTAGCCAAATCAGAAGCAATATCAGGATCACTCATCAAATCTTCAGTAGTTTTTAATCTGAGTTCAGCCCTTTCAATCTCTTTTTCTTTTTCCTTTATCTGCTTTTCAATAGAAACTGTTTTGGGCTTGACAGAAACAATCTTTCTTACACTTTTAATTTCAGAATTTCTCTTTGCATTTTTTTCTTCAAATTCTTTCTTTTTGGCGAGCTGTTGTTTTTTGGTCAGATACCAAGAATAGTTTCCCATGTATGATTCCATACGACCATTTTTTATTTCTATTACCCTATCACACACTTGATCGATAAAATATCTGTCATGAGAAACAATTAAAACAGTTCCTTCAAATGAATTTAAAGCCTCTGAAAGTGCTTCTCTTGACGGAATATCCAAATGATTTGTAGGCTCATCAAGCATGATAACATTTGCAGAAGAACATAAAAGCATTGCAAGAGAAAGTCTTGCTCTTTCGCCACCAGACAAAACAGAAACAGTTTTAAAAACATCATCTCCAAAAAACAAAAATGCAGCAAGTCGAGTTCTTATTTCTGTAACTGTCATGCCATTTGGTGCAACTCTTTCCATTTCCTGAAAAGCAGTATTTGAATCAATCAATGAGACATCTTGATTTTGATAATAATATTTTATATTTGCAGCAGGGTGAACTTTTAACTTACCAATGTATTTGCGATCATGACCTGAAATGATATTAAAAAGTGTCGATTTTCCACAGCCATTTTCTCCAATAAACGCAATTCTCTCACCTGCATTTATTTCAATATCCCCATGAAGTGGAACAGTCAAAGAATCAAAATGTTTTTCAAGATCATGCATTTCCATGACTTTTGTCATCTGTCTTGAATCAAAATCAAAATTGACATGCACTTGTTTTTCCTTTGACATTGGAGCTTCAATTAATTGTTTTTTTGAAAGCATTTTTTCTCTACTTTTGACTCTTGTTGCAAGCGTGGCTTTATAACGAAAACGCTCAATAAAACGCATATCATGTTCCAACATTCTCTGTTGTTCTTTGTATTTTTTGTAGAGAAGTTCTTCTTCCTCATCTTTTTGTTTTACAAAAGAATCGTAATTGCCTGTATATAATTTTACATGCCTATTTGAAAGATACAATGTCTTAGCAGATATTCTGTTCAAAAAATATCGATCATGAGATACGGCAATTATTGCTCCTGGATATGAAGCAAGATAATTTTCAAGCCATTCTGTAGCATGCATGTCAAGATGATTTGTAGGTTCATCGAGCATTAAAAGATCGCTTTTTCTCAAAAGAAGCTTTGCAAATTCAAGCCTCATCTTCCAACCACCGCTAAATTCACTCACATACCTATCTTTATCAGAAAGTGAAAATCCAAGTCCCAAAAGTATTTTATCTGTTTCCCAAGAAATGTCATCACCATTCATATGTTCATATTTTTCAAGAAGAACACCATATTTTTTTATTGCTTCATCAAGCTTTTCAGGATCGTCAGCAAAAAGATTCATATCCTCTTCAACAGCCCTTATTTCTGCCTCAACTCCCAAAATGTCTGAAACAGCAAGTCGCATTTCATCAGCAACCTTATTATATGGCTTCAATGTAACAAGCTGAGACAACAAAGAAATTTTTGTGGAGGGATTTTCAAAAACAATACTCCCTGAATCATATTGTTCATGACCAGCAAGTATTTTTAAAAGAGTGGTTTTACCTGCCCCATTTGAACCAATAAAACCTATTCTATCTTTTGGCAAAATCCTAAAAGAAACATTTTCTAAAATAGAATCTCCACCATACGATTTATTTAAATTAGTAATAGTAATCATAAAATTAACCCTAAAAAAGTTCTACCAAGATAAAATAATAACAAATAAATAACCACAAAGTCAACATAAAAAAAAGATTCACAGAAAATTTTCTGTGAATCTTTTTACTAAAGAACAAAACTATAATTCAATTTATGCAAGACCTGGGTCTTGGACAGGAGCTTCTTCAGCTGGTTCTTCCTCTTTATAAGGAGTGCCATCAGGATTTATTGGTGCTCCGCCTGCTTCGATTCTTTTACTTATTATATCTCCCATACTTTCAAGCATGTACATCTTTTCTCCTGAATCTATGAGCAAGTTCATACCATTAGATATATGAGACAAATCATTATCAGCAAAATATGCTTGCAATTCATTCAATCCATCAATAGCAATATATACACCATCTCTGAAAAGTTCATAAGCTTCATTAAAGAGCTGTCTCTCTTCAGCTGACATATCTTCAGGTTCAGTAATGCTTTCAAAATCAGCTTTTGCTTTGTCTGTGAGACCGCCATACCATTCGATCATTTTGCCAAATTCTTCAGGAGTAGATTCACCTTGTGCAAGAGCAAGAGCAGCTTTATACATTTTACCAACATTTGGAGTTATAATTCTCTGACCATTATTAGCTGAAGCACCTTGTCCAGATACTCCACCTTCAGTAGCAACAACATTTAAACTACTTTTTTCTGCTACTGGTCCCTCTGGAGGTGGAGGCAACAATTTATTACATTTCTGACAATTCTTCTCATAGATAGATGTCTTAGCTCCACACCATGGACAGACTCTCATTGTCTTTTCTTCTTCAATTTTAGCAATTTCTTCTGCTATTTCTGCTTGAATTTCAGAAATTCTTTTTGCACCTTTTTCAATTATTTCAAGGTTCTTGCGAATTCCATCTTTATCTTTTCCTTCTGCAGAAGTAAATTCTTTAACTTTAGAAATAGCCTCATTTATTTCTTCAAGAACTTTCAAAATTTCAGGCATATTTTTCTCAAGAGCCTTTGTATCTGCTGGTTGCTCAGCAAGAACTTTCATTTGAGTATAAGATTTATTTATTGTCTCAGCGGCTACATCTACTCTTTCAATGAATGGAACTAGCTCATAAATACCGTCACAATAACCATATCCAATTCTCAAAAGTTCATTTATTTCTATAGAACCAGCATAAACCTTTTGGTTCTGCTCAACATTTTGGAATGCATCTGTTATTTCAAAAATTTCAGCAACATACTTTTTTATATTTTCAAGAGGAAGATCAAGATGTTCTTCATTTCCATCTTCATAATATAACTCAAACTCAGGAAGAGTATCTTTACAAAGTGAAAGCAACTCTTGAAGGCGAGCATAATTTGTTTCAAAATCATCACTTGGAGGTTGTGTTGCTTTTAGATAATCAGCAACTTGTTTCAAACCATCAAACATTTCTGTCAATGTATTGACATTTTCAACAAGTTCTTCTTGAGTAGCATTATTTTCTTTTATTCTTTTGACGAGTTTTATAAGTTCATTTATATATGGGGAACGGGTTTCATCTCCACGATTTTCTTGTTCCAATTTCTGCATTTCATACATATTCTTGAGATTATTCATAGAAAAGCAATCCTCCTAAAATAAAAAGCTATAAATTAATTTTCAACAATATAAAAAAAAAACCTTTGATTTTTTTTCTTAATATAAATTATTTCTTTTATTTATTTTAAGAAAAAGAACTATTCAATTTTTTTCGTGCAAATAAAAAGAATGTTTATGTCAAATTACACACAAACATTCTTTCTTAGTCATGACATTTTTTTTAATCATGAGGGTATGAAATGACATATATTCTACTTTATTTTTTCATAGCCCCTATTTTCCAAAAAGTCCACCTATCAAATTACCTGCAACTGAAGCTATATTTGAATCAACAGCAGAATTTGCAGATTGTTTAGGAAGATTTTTAGACAATATATTTTTTATACCATCAATGATAGCAACAGAAGTTCCTGTATTGGTATTTACAAAGTCTCTTACAGTATCAACAAGTTGATTTTTGCCTTTTTCTTGTGTACTTAAAAATAGCTTCAATGCCTGTAATATAGAATTAGAATCTTGTCCTTTTGTATTAATTATCTTTGAAATAGCCATAGATGCTGCCGCAACATCTAATCCTTTTGTAGGTGTTCCACCAATCATGTTTTTTAATAAATCCATAGAAACTCCTTAAAAAAAGCAGAAGAGCATGGCTCTTCTGCTAATATTTATTCAAAATTTACAATTATTTCAAAATACTACAAACTTAGAAAATACTTGTTAAACCTTTCCAAAGAGACTTTGCACCGTCAACTACTGCTCCGCCGATTGCACCAGCTACTCCACCGACTGTTTTGCCGAAGAATTCACCAATTTTGCTTCCGAGCTTACCGCCACCGACTGCTCCGAGGATACCGCCAACTACTGTTCCAACTCCTGGGAATATAGCTGTTCCAATTGCAGCACCTGCAACTGCTCCGCCAACTCCACCTTGGATACCACCGACTACTGAACCAACACTGCCACCGATTGAACCTATTGTCTGTGCAGCATTTTCAGAAACTGTTGGTTGCTCAATACCAATACCTATTGGAAGATGTCCGCCGATTGGGAAGTGTCCACCGACTGGTGGGAATTGACCGCCGATTGGTGGGAACTGTCCGCCGATTGGAGGCATTTGACCACCTGGGAAGCAACCACCACCTGGGAATTGTGGGAATGGAGGCATTTGCTGAATACCACCATGACCACAGAAGTGACCTGCATTCTGACCCATCATTTGCATCTGCTGCATCATCATCATTTGCA
>JBGUKW010000127.1:0-5440 GCA_045114665.1 Candidatus Xenobia bacterium
TGAATAATTTTTATAAGTTATATCCACAAAAATTCAATAATAAAACAAATGGTATTACATTCCGCAGATGGCTTATGTCATGTAATCCTGAATTATCGGCATTGATTACAGAATTGATTGGAGATTCCTGGAAGACAGATGCTGCAGAGCTGGAAAAACTTCTGGAATATAAGAATGATGAAAAAGTTCTTGAAAAATTAATGGCGGTAAAAGATGGAAAGAAAAGGGATCTGGTGAAGTATCTTAAACACACTCAGAATCTTTCAATTAATCCAGATTCTATTTTTGATATTCAGGTAAAACGCCTTCATGAATATAAACGCCAGCAGTTGAATATTCTGTACGTAATAGACAAATATTTTGAAATTAAAGAAGGAAATAAACCTGCCACACCAATTACAGTTTTCTTTGGAGCAAAGGCAGCCCCTGCATATACAATCGCCAAAGATATTATTCATCTTATTCTCTGTATGCAAAAAATTATTTCTTCTGATCCGGAAGTTTCTCCATACCTGAATGTTGTAATGGTTGAAAACTACAATGTTACCCTTGCAGAAAAAATGATTCCTGCCTGTGATATTTCAGAACAAATTTCCCTTGCATCAAAAGAAGCTTCTGGAACCGGCAATATGAAATTTATGCTGAACGGAGCTGTAACTCTTGGAACAATGGATGGAGCAAATGTTGAAATATCTGATTTGGTTGGTTCAGATAACATTTATTCTTTTGGAGAATCATCAGATACTGTAATTGCAAGATACGAAAGAGGTGATTACAAAGCCTATGATTATTATAAAAATAATAAACGAATAAAACGCGCCGTAGATTTTATTATTAGTGATGTAGTTCTTGAAAATGGAAATAAAACTTCATTGAATCGTCTTTATAATGAGTTGATTAATAAAGACTGGTTTATGACATTCCCTGATTTTGACGATTACAGAGAAACAAGAAATAAAGCCTATGCAGATTATGCAGATAAAATTACATGGGCAAAGAAAATGCTTGTAAATATTGCAAAAGCTGGTTTCTTTTCTTCAGATAGAACTATTGAACAGTACAATAGGGATATCTGGAAACTGTAAGACTGGTTGAATTACGCTAAAAATGCAAACATAACACTATAGGTAGTGTATTGTAAGCGTCTAAATTGCACGTATATTCCTAAGACCTGGAACTACTGACATGAGGACAAGCAAAGAAGAGCTTCTTCATGTAATAAATGACCTGATGGAACAGGATCCATTCGGTGGTGCGGTATTCATGTTCTGCATAATTTTAGTAAATAAGAAAATCAGAAAGCAATACTTTAAGAATATAAAGGAATAATATTTTTAGCGATAAATCAAAGGATAAGCTTCTGGATTTTCAAGGCTTTCTAATTCAATATCTGCATCCAGTTCATCCCAATGAAGGTTTCCAGAAAAATCAGTTGTAAAACTGACAATTTGGCTTGGAGTTGCAGTTTCAAAGACAGGATAATCTTTATAGCTGATGAAATATTCTTTATCGTTTGTAAGAATCCAGATTCCAAAAGGCGAAATATTTGTTACTTCTGTTTTAGTTGCAACCAAAGTGCTTGTTCCAGTCTGCATCATTATAGTAATAAATTGAGTATAACATACTTCATGGATTTCTTATATACTAAAAACAGTTATTCCAATCAATAACAATTGATGGGGATATCATTTTCTTAAACTATTACTTTATTATCAAGAAACGGCATTCACATTATAATCAAAAATACTAAATGGGATGTTGTAAAAAAGTATGTTGTCAGAAACTACAATTCCTCATTTTGTTCAGATGGCAGGACTTAAAATAAAAAAATAAATAATAGAAAAATAAAGAAGGAAAAAATGACATATTGTGGAATTGATTGCTGTAAAGAATGTTCAAGACTCGCTGAGTGCGGGGGATGTGAAAAATGTAAAGGTCATCCTTTTGACGGTAGCTGTGTTGCAGAAAAAAATAAAAATTTTGTAGATTTGAAACAGAGCCTGATTTCTGAAATAAATGCGTTGGGAATTGATGGGCTTAAAGTAAATGATCTTTTCTTGTTAAGCGGTGCTTTTGTAAACCTGGAGTATCCTCTTTCTAACGGGACTTCGGTAAAGTTTTTGAATGATAAAGATGTTTATCTTGGAAACCAGATTGAAAAGAATGATTCGGAACGTTGCTATGGTGTAGTTGCTAATGAAGATTTTATTCTTGTAAGTGAATACGGCTGTAACGGTGCTGAACCAAAAATAGTTTTGTACAAAGAAAACAAGAAGTAATATGGAAATTAAAAACTTTCTTTAGCTGACAAAGAACTCATAAAAGAATTTTTTGTAAATATTTTTACAAAAGCACCCTGGTACGACGACTGGAGTGATAAACAGCAGCTGGATTTATACATTATTGATTTAATTGGAAACGTAAATTCCCTTACTCTTGGATTTTTCGATAATGACGAATTGATGGCCCTTTCTATGGGTTATATAAAACACTGGTTCCGCGGAACGGAATATATCATCAATGAATTATGTGTAAAAACTGAAGCCCAGGGAAGAGGAATTGGGTCAGATTTTTTACATCAGATGGAAGAATATCTTCTGGCCCAGGGAATCGAAGCTACTTTCCTTTTAACCGAGAGGACGGTTCCTGCCTATAAATTTTACAAGAAAAACGGCTATTACGAATATCCGGACACAGTGGCTTTTTCAAAAGGCTTTGGCCCAAAATATGAGTAAAGGACTTAAAACTCTAAACATGAAAATGAGGATGTAAATATTCAAATCAACAGAAATTTAGTGGGAGAAGAATTTTATACGGATACGCATAATATGTGTTATGTGGACGCCCGCACTGGGGCGCTGATTGACAGGGAAATAAAGACATGCTTAATTACTGATTATAGGCACATTTTTCAAAATAATTTGTTTAAACTGACTTTATTTGTTGCGATTTTATGGGTAGTAACTCGTTCCAAATATGATGTTTAATAAAATCTATCTTGAAAAACTGGGCGTTGATATTTAGATCCTAATTTAAAGGCTCAGTGTGCCTCCATAGTGTTTTTGTCTTTGGAGGTTTTTATGACAATTAAACAATTAAAACAAAAATTACCAACTATTAAGGAAATTATTGGTTGGAAAGAATTTCCAAAAGAAAAGGATAAACTCCTTATTCAAGCATTTATTCGTCGTTCTTATTCTCAGGAACATCCAGAATGGCAACATAATCAAGTTTTGGAATTTATTGGAGATTCAGTTCTTGACTCATATTTTGTCCGCTTGCTCTGTTCCCCAGAATTTAAAAATTATGGTTCATACAATAATTCTGCCCAATTTGTATCAACCAAAAACGAAGGTGAATTGACAAAAATAAAAGCTCAATATGTTAATGGAGAAGCTCTCGCAAAACATATTGATAATTTAAATCTTGCTCAATATTTAATTCTTGGCGGAGCTGATGAAAAAAATAAAGTACAAAATAAACAAGCTACAAAAGAAGATTTGTTTGAAGCAATTATTGGTGCTGTTGCATTAGCCTGCAATTTTGATAATAACATAATAAAATCAGTTTGCGGTGAAATGTTAGAATTGGGAAAGTCTCAAAAAAAACAGCAAGATACAGATCAAAGAATTAAAGAAATGAGAAATCTTATTGGGACAGAAAGTACTATTACTGCTGAAAATGCTGTTAGTAAATTATTACAGCTTTGTCAAAAAAAGTATATTTCTGCTCCACAATATTCTTATAATGATAAACCGGAATATGACAAGAATAATAATCCTCTTTGGAAATGTAGTTGTAAAATTGCAGGAATCAAATATGATTATTATTGTTCTGGTAATTCAAAAAAAGAAGCTAAGCAATATATTAGTATTCATATACTGAAATATATACTTGGTTATGAAAAAGAATAGCACATAACAAAGGTTCGTAACCGACATCGGGGCGAGCCCGCTGCGGTACAACCAGTTGTTATGTGGACGCCCGCACTGGGGCGCAAGGTAAAGATTGAGAAAAATAAATCTATTGATGATATATTAGCTATGATTACTCCTAACAATATACATTCTGAAGTTACAACAAAAAAATGTCTCGAACAAAGAGCAAAGAAAGCTTCTGTTGAAAAGTTTAAAAATGTATTGTCAAAAGCTCCGGGAGTAGAACTTGAAGATTTTTCAGAATTAGAAAAAGACATAACAAGAACTTCCATGAATGAAATGTGGGAGGAATTAAAAAATGACACATGGTAAAGTCTGTCTCATAGATTTTTGTAAACCAATAAAAAGCCACAGAGGTGTAGTATGATATATTCTGCTCTTGAAAATAAATTAGAAGCTCTACCACCTGCTGCAATTGAAGAAGTTGCAACATATATAGACTTCTTATTATATAAATATACAACATCGAAAAAACAAAATCATATCGTATCAAAGAAAAAAGGATTTGGATGTTTAAAAGATATTCCTTGTAAATTATCTCCAAACTTTGATGAAAGCCTATAAAAAAATTATATGTCAGATACTCTTGAAGATGTTAAAAATCAAATTCTATCTCTCTCTTTAGCTGAACAAATTCATCTGCTTAACTTTATTGCTAATTGTATAAACAAACAGACTTCAATTTTGAACAAAAATTTTTCCGAAGATGAACCTTTAAGAAAGCTACGAGAAACTAGTCACGGCGATTCTAAGCCGCCTTTTTTCTTGTTAAATCAGTCTTAATATGGTAACATAAAAAGACTGGAGGTTTTTATGATTACAAATGTTCAGGAATGTATTAAACCGATTTCCTATGTAAAAACAAACGCTGCAGACATGATGAATTTTGTAAATGACAAAAAAGAACCGTTGATTATTACACAAAACGGTGAATCAAGAGCAGTATTAATTGATGTTGAATCATACCAGGAAATGAAGGATGCATTCAATTTGTTGAAAATCATTCAATTCTCTGAAATGGATGTACAGGCTGGAAGAACAAAACCTGCAAAAGAAGTTTTTTCAAATTTAAGAAGGAAGTACAATCTTGAAAAATGAAAAAATTGAAGAAATTATAGTTTCAGAATTTGCCGAAGCAGATTTGGATGAAATTGCTGCTTATCATTATTCTAGAAGTCCAAATTACGTTGAAAGAATAATTTCAGAATTTGAAGAAAATGTAGAGTCTCTCCAGAAACATCCTAAAAGCGGAAGAACTGTTCCCGAATTGGAACGTCAGGGTATAACAAAATACAGAGAATTGATTCAAGAATACTATAGAATCATTTATGAAATCTCTGGAAACAAAATAATAGTTCACACAATAATAGACGGTCGAAGAAATTTTGAAGAAATAATAATTTCAAATTTATCTCGATATTATGGTAACAAAAAATAATCTTAAACCGGGGGCGTTGCGGGGGACACCCCGGCTGGGTGGGGTAGCGTAAGACCGCGAAGCG
>JBGUKW010000128.1:0-7107 GCA_045114665.1 Candidatus Xenobia bacterium
CAATCCAAGAAAGAGCCTGAAAAAGTTGTAGATATAGAAGAAATCGAGAAATTGAAATCTCAATTATCTGAAAAAGATAGCGAAATAGAAAAATTGAAATCAGAATCAGTTGAGAAAGAAAGTAAAATTTCTGAATTGCAAGTTACTATTGAAAATCAATCCAAGAAAGAGCCTGAAAAAGTTGTAGATACAGAAGAAATCGAGAAATTGAAATCTCAATTATCTGAAAAAGATAGCGAAATAGAAAAATTGAAATCAGAATCAGTTGAGAAAGATAGCAAAATAGAAAAGTTAAATTCGGAAGCTTCAGAAAAAGATGTAAAAATAGAAAAATTGCAGTCTGAATCAGCTGAGAAAGATAGCAAAATTTCTGAATTACAAGATAAGATGGTTGATATTGCAACAAAGAAAGGCGAGGAAAACAAGGTTGAAGATTACGATCGATTTGTTCCTTTCTTTGAAAAATTGGTAGATGTAATAGATAACCGCACAAATTCAAAGATTGTTGATTTTGGTAAATTCTTGGCAGATGAAGAAAAGAAGAATCTTCAGACCAAAAATGAAGAATATTTGGTAAAGATTGGAAAATTGGAATCTGAAAAAGTTCTTTTTGACAATGATCTAAATGAGCTTTTAGACAAGGTTTCTGTTTTGGAAGAAAAGAAAATTGAATTGGAATCTGAGCTTGAAAATTGCAAAACAGAGAATTTGAAATTGGATTCTGAATATAAGATTTTGGAATCAAGAAATAAAGAGCTTGATAAAGCTATTGAGGAAAAGAACAATACGATAAACAGGTTGGAAACTGAAAAATCTGAACTTGAAAAGGAAAATAGAGATATTTCGTTACAGTTGATTACAGATAATAAGGGGAAAGAACCCAAACATTCTAAAAAATAAATTATTATAAGGGTATGTTTGTGATTATATTAAAAATGAACATGCCTTATTTTTTGATTTTGGGGGAGACATGATTAAAGAGATAAGAGAGATAAAAATTTCTGCTGATGACAAAGAATTAGCTGAGAGATTGAGAAAAAATAATTTTGAAGCCGATGAAGAATTTTTAGCTGAATTTAAGAAAAAATTTCTTAAATGTGATGAGATAAGAGCTAATTTGCGTGAATATACGGAAGAAGTATTGTTCAATCCTCAATTAGGTCATTGGGATTTATTTGATTATAATGAATCTATTGACAGTGATATAGTTGTTAAATTGCCTCGTCCTGTTTATGCAAGAGACCCTAAAGATGATATTATAACAGATTGGGTTGGGATTGATTTTGCTCATAAAAGCACTCGTGTTTCTTACTTAGATAATGAATGTCATAAGATAATTCCATTAAATGTTGGTAAAATTTGGGGAGCTTTTGATTTAGATGATTATGCAAATCCGACAATTATGTATTTTGTCAATTTTGATGAGTTTTTGAAAGATTACAATTCAAAAGAAGGTCGTCCAGATACAAACTGGGTAGATTTAGTAACTTCTTATGATGCACTTAATTATTTGAAAAATGCTGATGAAAGGAATTTTTATTCTTTTTTGACAGATTTAAAATCTTGGTGTAGTTTTCATGATATTGTAAGATTAAAATCACTAAAGAATAATAGACTTGTTGAGTTCAAGCCGTTTCTTGAAATAGGTGATGATGATCCAAATCCACTCGAATATTACGCATATTTCTTGGGATTGTATATAAACAATATGCATAACAGAAAAATTTTTATGAGATATAAAATCTCATTTCCTGTTTATTTTGAAAAAGAACTTCGTAAAAAGATAGTCGATTCCTTTGCAAGAGGTATCAAAAAATCATTTCCAACATCATTGTTAAAAGATGAAAAAACGATGAAAAAATTTAAATTAGACTGTAGCACAAGTGAATCTGTTGCTTATGCCATAACTGCACTTGAAAAATTCAACTTTGAACCAACTGCAGATGAACAAGAATATTATGGTATTTTTGATTTTGGAAGTATTCACACAGATTTTGATTTTGGTGTATATTGTGGAATTAAAGATAGTGAAGATGATTATATTGATGAAGATAAGGATTATCGTTTGATTCATTTTGGAGCTAATAGCTATAGAAATTTGGGCGGAGAAAAACTTTTAAAATATTTGGCATTTGAGATATTCAGGATAAATAAAGAGAAGTTATTCTTGGATGACGGTTCAATGATTCAATTTACACTTGATGATGGAAGCTCAGAGGCTGAATGTGTTGGTTTTGAATCTCTCATAAATAATCATTCAACTTATGCAAATAGAAACATGTATAGTTTGATGGAAAAATTGCGTTGGGCTTGGGAAGGTGTAAAACTAGGAGAAGAATATCTTGAAGAAGATTATCGCAATGGTTCAATATATGTTGACTTGATAACCAATAAAGGTGAATTGATACCTGCTTTTGCCTTGTCTTCTTTTAAAGAAAATGAAGATGGCTGTTCAGAATTTATAGACCTTCAAGAGCTTTTGCGTAAGAGAATAGATAAGGCTGTTGAATTGTTTTTTAAGTCAATGAAGTTTGCTTTTTCAAATGCTTCTAAAGAAAAAAGATATGAGATAAGACCTTTGGAAGATATACCTGTGATAAATATCTTTTTGGCAGGAAATTCTTCTAAGTCAAAATTGTTCCAAGGTATATTGAAGAGCTATATTTCAGATGGTAAGGCAAAAAAAATACTTGGATTAGGAGAAGATTGTCCATTTCAATTTGTTATTTTTCCTGTTTTGGGAACAGAAGAGGCTATGATGCTTCAAGAAGAGCGTGGATATCATGTAGATATTGATGACAAGACAGAACCAATAGGAAAAACAGGTGTTGCCTATGGTCTTTTGATTGATAGAGTTGATGTAAAGACAGTTTCAGCAACAGAAGATGGAGAAGTTGGATTCCTATTTTATTTAGGAAAATCCCAAAGAGGAAAATTTGTTCCTGTTCTTGAAAAAGGTTGTTCTTTTGGTGAGTGGAAAAAGATTTATAAGGTAAAAGAAGATATAGAAGAATATAGCTTTTTATATACTTTATCTACAGATGTATTATCTGGAAACATGGATTGTAGAGAAGCTATGATTAGATATATTTGTATTGATGAACCTGAAGAAGACAGTTTATTATATATTCGTGCTGTAAATAAAAATACGATTGAATGGCGTGTTGTGAAAGATGAAAAAGAATTAGCTGAAGATGTAAAAGAGCCAAATTTAGTTGAATTGAAATAGTAGAACAAATATATAAAATTATAAAAGGAGGGAATTCTTGATATTATTTTTCTTGAATTCCCTTTTGTGATATGGAGGAAAAGATGAGTGATTTTGATTTATTTGCAAATGAAGAGGAAGAGCCTAAAGAAGAAGTAAGAGAGATTCTTGAACAATTAAAAAAAGTTCATGAAGAAGTGATAGAAGATGTAAAAGAAGAGTTAGTTGAAGATGATAAAGAGCATGAGAAAGAATATGAAGAAGTTAAAGATACTAATGATGTTCCTTTTTTAGATCGATTATCTAATGTTATTGATGAACATGATCAAAATAAAAATGAAGAGTTTTTAGATTTAGATGATTCTCCAGAATGTAGTTCGAAATTTGAAGAAAAGGAAAATAAAGAATATAATGAAGATTATTCTGCTTTTGAACGAGAAATATCTGAAAAAAATGATGAAATTAGATATTTGAAGACAGAAATTTCTTCTCTTCAAAATAAGATAGCAGAACAGAATAAGACAACTGAAGAAATGAGAAAAAATAAGAATGTTGGATTTAGTGAAATCGTTCCGTCTTTAGAAAAAATATTTAATCTCATTGAAACTCGCAGTAATTCAAAAATGCTTGAATTTGCTCAAATTTTAGTTGATGAGGAAAAGAAAAGTTTACAAGCAAAGCATGATGAAGATTTGCTATTGATTGGAGAGTTAAAATCTGAAAATATGATGTTAAGAAATGAGATTCAGAAATGTAGAGATTATATTTCTGAATTGGAAGAGAAGAAAAAATATTTAGAAGAAAAGGAAAAATCTTTAGAGAGATTTGAAGAAAATGAAAGATATTTGGAAAGACAACTTGAAGAAAAAGCCCAAGAGATTGAGAAAAGAACTGAGGAAAATAAGAGACTTTTTCAAGATAATTGCTTATTGGTTACAAAAAGTGAGAGTATAAGTCGAGAGAATAGAGAATTGAAAAATAAATTAGAAAGATAAGCAGAAATAATGGAAGATTTAGATTCATTGAAATCAAAAATAAGTGATTTGGGATCAGAATTAAGTGATGTGAAAAATTTTAAAAGTTTATATGAAAGTCGAGTTCACTTGCTAAATATCTAAAAAATGATTAGCACAACAAGTTAATTTAGATGAAAAATATGTACAAAGTTAGGGGTTAAAAATGGCTATTGAACAAAAAAAATAGACCGTTCTTTTTTATTGAAGATATTAAAAAAAGATGGAATTATTAAGCAAGATGATGAGCTAAATGAACTTTCTACTATAAGTATTCCAGAAACATTTGAAGAAATAAATCCTTGGAATGATAGAAAAAAGATTTATAGATTTACGGAAATAGCTAATAATCTTTTTGAAGATTTTAAAAATTTGCAGAATATTGAGCTTCCTAATTCAATTATTAGCATTGAGTGGAAAGTTTTTAAAGGATGTGAATCTTTAACTAAAATAAAATTATCAGAAAATTTACAGTATATAGGATTTAGTGCTTTTGAAAATTGTTTAGGTTTTAATTCTAAAGATAATCCTTTAATTATTCCTTCAACAGTTAAATATATTGGTGATAATGCTTTTAAGAATGTTCCTTATATTTATTTTGATGGTGAGGTTGATGGAAAAAAATCAGGTTGGGGTGAAGAAGTAAATTTGGCACTTGAAGCAAAAAAAGAGGATAATATTAAGGATATATTTGCAAGTTTTATGGATGACGATGACAAAGGAAAGGCTGAAGAAGCAAGAAAGGCTGAAGAAGCAAGAAAAGCTGAAGAAGCAAGAAAAGCTGAAGAAGCAAGAAAGGCTGAAGAAGAAATAAGAGCTGAAGAAGAAGCAAGAAGAGCTGAAGAAGAGGCAAGATTGAAAGCCGAAGAAGAGGCTAAGGTAAGAGCTGAAGAAAAGGCAAGATTAAAAGCCGAGGAAGAAGCAATAAGGCAAGAGGAAGCGATAAAACAGAGTAAATTTGATGAAAGTATGTTTGTTTCTTTTTGGAAAAAATTAGAAAATTTTGTTGATGAAAAAGTTAATAATATTTCTTATAGTGAAGAGATTAAACAGTTGAGAAGTGAAAAAATAATTCTCGAAAAAGAGATAAGAGATAAAGACGGTAAATTACAGGTTAATAATATAAGTATAGAAAGTTTAAAAATTCAAATGCAGGGTGTGGAGGCTTCAAAAGAATCTCTTATTAAACAGCTTGAAGTAAAAGATAAAGAACTTTCTGAAGCGAATAAAAAACTTGCAGATTTAGCCAAAGAACTTGCTGAAAAGAAAGATGAAAATCAAAAACTAATATCAGACAATCAGAGATTATATTCTATAAAAACAAATTTAGAACGAGAACTTTATGATAAGAATGAAGTTATAAGAATCTTAAATTCATAGAATAGAGCGATTATGGCAATCTAAGCCTTTAAATTATTATTTACTTAAAAATTAAGTCGATCGACTCTATTTAGAATGAGATGCGTGATCTATTTAATAAATTACTAAATTTAAATTAAGTGGTTGAGATTGCCACGGTCGCCCAGCTCCCTCGCAATGACATCGCTTCTAAATAGTAGCTATTTTGGTGTATTTTAAAATATTAATCAACTAGCACAAGGCGTTAAATTAACAGATTATAAGATAATAATTCATGATTTAGAAAGTAAAGTTAGAGATTTATAGTCTGAATACTGTTGAAGGTGTTATAAAAATGGATAATGATATAGATATTAACAAATTAAAATTAGAATTACTTGATTTGAAAACTTTAAATACTTTAAATGAAAGTCGAGTTAAAAAATTAACAGCAGAAAAAGAGAGTATCTTAAGAGAAAATGAAGAGCTAAAAGATAGATTAGTAATTTTAGAAAATAATTTAAATAGTCTAAAGATTACTTTTTCTGATAAGGCAAAAGATTTTTCTGAAAATGAAGATAGAATTGATCAATTAAGGGCTGATATCCTTTCTTTGGAATCAAAAAATAAAATTTTTGAATCAAATAATAAAGAATTGGAAAAACAAATTGAGAATTTGAAATCAGAAAATAGCAATTTAAATCTTGATTTGCAGATGCTTAAATCTGAAAAATCATATTTGGACAGTGAGCTTAATAAGGCTTATTCTGAAATTGAAGATGTGAAATCTGCAAAGAAATCTGATTTTGATTTGCCTGAAGATGAATTATTAGATAATGAAACTAATCATAATATTGATACGGCTTCTATTGAAACTATTGTTGATATTGTCAAAAAGCAGTTTGAAATTGATATGGCTAATTTTGTTCAAGTTTTAATTGATGAAGAAAAGAAGAAATTGGAAGAAATTCATAAGAGGGATGTCAGTAAAATAGAGGATTTAAATAAAGAAATTGTTGAATTAAAAGATGAAAATTTGAAACGCTGTTCAGATTGTCAAACATTATATTCTATAAGGCAAAATTTAGAACGAGAACTTTATGCTAAAAATAATGAAATTAAAACACTTAATGCAGAAAATAGGGCTATTGAGTCTAAATTGAGAGATTATAAGAACGATATGCAAAATTTAGAACGAGAGCTTTCTGTTAAAAATGATGAGATAAAAATACTTAATGCAGAAAATAGGGTTATTGGTTCTAAATTGAAAAATAATGGAAGTTTTGTTGCTAAGAAAAAAATGGCTAAGAAAAAATAGAGTGTGTGGGAAAATAATTTTTATTAACTTGGTGATTAAATAATTGACTGATTCAAATTATTTAACAGCCGAATTAATATTTTTTTTGACGATTCATTAGCCTTTGACAACGGCAATGGAAGATACGATTAAAAAAACATGACAGGAGGAAAGTTAAGTAATTAAAATTATTGACAAATATAATAAAAAGTGTTTAAATATGCTCATAGAGGTATATTATGAACAAATTA
>JBGUKW010000129.1:0-3602 GCA_045114665.1 Candidatus Xenobia bacterium
AACCCTTGAGGTACAGTTAGAAGCCGTGAAACGGGATGGGTGGGCTATTCAATATATTAAAAATCCAACTGTTGAGGTGCAGTTAGAAGCTGTAAAGCAGGATGGAAATGCCATTCGATTTATTGAAAATCCAATCCCTGAAATACAGTTAGAAGCCGTAAAACAGGATGGATATGTTATTCAATTTATTGAGAAGCCAACCCTTGAGATACAGTTAGCAGCCGTGAAACAGAATAAATACGTCATTCGATTTATTGAGAATCCGGCCCCGGAAGTTTTCACATATCTGCAACAAACGCATTAAATATTTAGCCTCACAATGTGGGGCTTTTTTCTAATTTTACTCCCGTTTGTTTGAAATTGAAGCGGATGGAAAAATCATGGATACTGTAGTCACTGATGCTCCCGCACATTTATGCGTTGGAACATCAGAAATTAGTTGGCTGCAAGGACTAAAACTCATATTAACAATAGATAAGAAAAATTATAAATATACTGCGTAAACCCCACACATTTGTGTGTGAAAGCATCAGGAAAGGAGTCTTGCTTCATGGGTGTTTTAAAAGATGTTAATGATTTTACAAAAATATTAAAAAAGTATCTTGAGACCGAAAAAAGTGATGATGCCCGCAAATTATTACGACATTTACAAGAAAGTGGACCGAATAGTTGTAATTTTACTTCATGCAATATGCAATATGTAAATAGTTTTGATGTTAATTTGACTAAGGAAAACATCCCTCATTTTTGTATGGCTGATACAAATACAGGCAATATGATATTCCTTACCCGGGATAAAGACTGTAAAAGAGTTGGATATATAAAAGAGCAGATATGCAAAAACAAAAATATCGTAGAAGGATATATTGCTTTTAATAAATATGATGATATCCATTTACAAAAAAGAAATGGACAAAAATATTGTGTTTCAAAAAAATTAGCGGACATAGAGAGTTATAAGCACATAAAAGATAGTATTATCTTTAAAGTAACCGCTAATACAAAAAATGATTTTGACATGAACGATGGAACTTATATGTGTACTAAAATTTTTTTAGAAAGAGGATTATCCTCCTGCGAAATAAAAGAATATGCGGAAAATCTTTATAAAAATCAAAAAAATTTTTCTTTAAATGAAGGTTGTTTTTTGGCAAGCTTTGGCATTGGGTTAGATGAATTCATAAAATCAGACGATTGGGAAATCCGAAGCTGTGTTGCTGAGTTTGGAAGACCTAAAGATTTAGATGTTCTCGTCTATGATAATGATGAAAATGTTAGACAAATGGTTGCTCTTCAGGGTAGGGATAAAGATTTGGATATCCTTATCGATGATGCCGAATGGTGTGTTAGAAGCGCTGTTGCAAAACAAGGACGAGAAAAAGATTTATTAAGATTACTTGATAATGAAGAAAAAGAAACTGCGGTTCTGGTATCGTGTGCTTTAACAGGGACAAAAAAAATTTTAGACAGATTGATGAAAAACAACCCTTGTCGGGAAGTAAAACAAGCCATTTTACAAAATAAAAATAAAGAAGAGTATATACCTACGCTTCTACATGATACAGACGAGTATGTCCGTGCAATGGTCGCTAAGATAGGAAAAGAAAAAGAATTGCGGGTTCTTGCACATGATGAATCTCCAATTGTAAGAGAACAGGTAGCTAAAAGAAATATTTCTAAATATCTTGATTTGTTGGAGAATGATAAAAACATTAGAGTCCGAGATATTGTAAAAAAATTAAAATATAAAGAAGATATTTCTACAGATGTTAAGAATTTTTCTGAGAAAGAAATCGACAATAAAGTGAGAAAACAAGTAAAAATGAGAGAATCGGATTATTGTTATTAAAAAAATACCTGTCCTTAGTGACAGGTATTTTTCTTTTTTTGAATTATTTTTCGACCGAAATTTTTGCCTTTTTCACACCAAAATTTAAAGCTCTCTGATGCGTTCGAAAGAAAATGTCTATTCTTTTTCCTTTAATTGCGCCACCTACGTCTTGTGCTACATAAGTGTGCTTTCCAATTTTTACCTTTGAGCCTAATGGAATTTCTTTTGGGTCAACTGCGATTGTTTTTCCTTCTTTTGCTTTTGCGCCCGTTGCCGTTCCTCCACCCCATTTTCCAGAACATTTCTTACAAGGACAGTATGCCGTTAGTTTAAATACTCCAACTTTTTTTGATTTCAAGGATTTTTTCTTTTTTTTGTTCGCTGTTTTTTTCTTTTCTATGTAACCTTTCATTTTTTTGAAAAGGTTTTTACTTTTTTTAGGAGATTGCTTTTTATCAACAATTTTTTCAAATCTGTTCGTAATAGATTTTATATCATTGTTTATTCCTAATTTTATCAATTCATTTTTTGTAGTTTCTTTAATGATAATGTTCTTATCATCATTAACTTCATTAATGGTTTTTTCAGTAATATTATCTATCGGTTTTTCCATTGCAAAGGGATGGATTGATGTACACAAGCAAGTTGATAATAATAATACAGGTAACATTTTCTTGAATTTCATAAAATCTTCCTTTCTATTTTTGCGCTTTTTTAATAACGCAATTTATTTATCAATAAAATTTTCATTTTTAATATGACTGTTTCAAGAACTATTTGTTGTTTTTGCAAAGAAAATGCTACTTTTTTCTTTTTTTATGGAAATAAATTGCATAAATATTTTTTAGAAAATTTAGAAAAATATAACGGGCTTTATTGACACTTTTATAATTTTGATTTTAATGGAGATAAAAACCACCAAATATGCATAGCTATTGAATTGTATTTTTGTTTAAAACGACGAAAATTTAAAAATAGAGACAAAAACCATCAAAAAAAAAGTTATTTCTATTTCTAAAACTCATATTAGGTATGTAAATATTTAATGATACTTTTAAAAAGGAGGACGTAACTATGAATAAGGTTATTTTACAAGGAAGATTAACAAGAGACGTTGAATTGAGATATTCTCAAGGAGAGAATGCTACTGCTGTAGCCCGCAACAGTTTAGCAGTAGACAGAAGATTCAAACGACAGGGTGAAGAACAGACTGCCGATTTTATCAATATTGTTGCATTTGGTAAAACAGCGGAAACATTAGGAAAATATACCCACAAAGGTTCAAAAATCACTATTTGCGGGCGTATCCAAACTGGCAGCTATACAAATAGGGAAGGACAGAAGGTATACACAACCGATGTGATTGTGGAAGAATTTGATTTCTGTGAGAAAAAAGGGGAAACAGGTGCTGTGCCAGAACAGCCATCCCAACCAACAGGAAGACCTGACCCATCATCAGTAGATGAGAATGGATTTATGAATATTCCGGATGCATTAGAAAGTGAGTTACCTTTTGCTTAATTTCACTTAAAAATTTATTAAAAATCCAACCCCTGAGGAAATATTAAAAATCCAACCCCTGAGATATTAAAAATCCAACTTTTGAAGGAGATTAACTTTTGTTAATCTTCTTCTTAATGCAAAAAAAAGGAAAGAAAGGAGTAAAAATATGAGTAAAAAATACAAATATTCCTTATGGTCAGCTCCGTGATAAACTTAAATATCTTTGTGAATTAAACTGTATTGTATTTGTAAAGCAAGAAGAATCCTA
>JBGUKW010000130.1:0-2180 GCA_045114665.1 Candidatus Xenobia bacterium
AGATATGAATCCTATGGTTGGAAAGTATATAATGCAGATGGACACAATAAAGAAGAAATCAAAAAAGTAATAGAAGAAGCCATTGCATATAAAGGCTCTCCAAAGATCATAATCTTCAAAACACACATTGCTTTCGGAGCTCCAACAAAACAAGATACAGCAGGTTCGCATGGTTCTCCACTTGGTGATGATGAAATAAAAGAAATGAAAAAGAAATTTGGACTTCCTGAAGACAAAACTTTCTATATACCTGAAGAAGTTTCAAAATTCTGTTCAGAAAAAATAGAAGCAAAGAAAAAAGTCCATGAAGAATGGAAAAAATTATTTGCAAATTGGGCTGAAAAATATCCTGAAAAAGCAAAAGAACTAAAAATTTATAGAGAAAAAGAAATACCTGCAGATTTCATTGACAAACTTTTAGAAGCTGTATCTGAAAAAGCAGAAGCAACAAGAGTTTCTTCAGGTAATGTAATCCAAAAAGCAGGCGAATTATTGCCTTTCATCACTGGAGGAAGTGCAGATTTAGAGCCTTCTGTAAAATGTCATATAAAGAAAGCAGAATCTGTAACGCCTAATAATTTTGCAGGGAGAAATCTACATTTTGGAATAAGAGAACATGCAATGGGTGCATTTATGAATGGAATGGCTCTCTATGGTCTATTTATTCCTTATGGTGCAACATTCTTAGTATTCAGTGATTATATGAGAGGAGCAATAAGACTTTCTGCACTCATGGGGACACAAGTTGTATATGTATTTACCCACGACAGTATTTTCTTAGGTGAAGATGGTCCAACTCACCAACCAATAGAACATATTACCTCACTTAGAATAATACCAAATTTGACAGTAATAAGACCTGCAGATGCCTTTGAAACAGCTGTTGCTTGGGAAATGGCTCTCAAAAATAAAACTGGTCCTACAGCTCTTATTCTCTCTCGTCATAATCTTCCACAACTTCACAAAGAAAAGACATCTGAAGCAATAGAAGCTGTAAAAAAAGGCGGTTATGTAATAAGCAAAGAAGAAAAAGAAGCAAAATTTGTATTGATTGCAACAGGTTCTGAAGTCAGCATAGCCATTGAAGCACAAGAAATTTTAAAATCAGAAGGAATTGATGTAAGGGTTGTCTCAATACCTGCTCTTGAAATTTTTGAAAAACAATCAAAAGAGTACAAAGATTCAGTAATTCCAAAAGATATTCCTGTCATTGCAATAGAAGCAACAAAAACAAAAGACTGGGATAAATTTGTAAAAGATAATGGTCTCGTAATTGGTATGAAATCATTTGGTCATTCTGCACCTGCAAAAGTTCTTGCTGAAAAATTTGGATTTACAGGAAAAGCCATTGCTGAAAAAGTCAAAGAATTAAAATAGAGCGTAAGTAAAAAAACTTGTTTTCATAAATCCTCTTTATATAAAGGGGATTTTTTGTTTTGTAAAAAAATAATAAATTTATTACAAACATTTATAATGCTACAAAAGGGGTAATTATGGATTTATTATCATCAACATTGAGAATGTTGTGTGCAGATACTGTTCAAAAAGCAAAATCTGGACACCCTGGTATGCCTTTGGGAACTGCAGATATTACATCAGTTCTCTGGAGCGATTATCTTTTATTTAACCCAGAAGAACCAAACTGGATAAACAGAGATAGATTCGTTCTTTCAGCTGGACATGGCTCCTCTCTTCTCTACTCATTACTTCATTTATTCGGATATAAAGTAACTTTAGAAGACCTCCAAAATTTCAGACAATGGGACTACAAAACAGCTGGACATCCTGAATATGGTTCACTTCCTGGAATAGAATGTACAACTGGTCCACTCGGTCAAGGAATTGCTATGGCTTGTGGAATGGCACTTGCTGAAAAAATGGCACAGGCAAGATTCAACACAGAAGATTTTAAAATAATCGACCACAACATATTTGCCATTGCAGGTGACGGCTGTCTAATGGAAGGAGTAAGTGCTGAAGCATGTTCTCTTGCTGGTCATCTAAAATTGGACAATCTCATTTTATTGTATGATAGCAACAACATAACAATAGAAGGAAATACAAATATAGCTTTCAGTGATGACACTGCAAAGAGATATGAATCCTATGGTTGGAAAGTATATAATGCAGATGGACACAATAAAGAAGAAATCAAAAAAGTAATAGAAGAAGCCATTGCA
>JBGUKW010000131.1:0-5129 GCA_045114665.1 Candidatus Xenobia bacterium
ATACAGTTACTAATATTGCTTATGCTGCTTTTCGTGGGTGTACTTCTTTAAATTTGATTGTTCCTACTTCTGTTACTAATATAGCAAAAGAGGCTTTTTTAAATGTTCCACATATTGAATATCACGGTAAAGCTAAAGGAGCTCCTTGGGGAGCAAAGAATATTATAACTAAATAGTAGAATATTAAATTTTGCTATTTGAAATTGAAGAAAAGTTAATTTTTGTTTTCCTTGTTTTTTTCTTTTTTATGCAGGAATTAAACTTTAATTGCTGAAATCTTATTTTTATTTATTATTTATCTACTTATTTGTAGAGGGAGGATTTGAAATGGATTTTTCCAAAATTGCTGAACTTGCAAAGAAATATGAACCTGATATGACCCGTTTTTTAAGGGATATGATAAAGATTCCATCAGAGAGCTGTGGTGAAAAAGAAGTAGTTTTGAGAATCAAAGAAGAGATGGAAAAAGTCGGTTTTGACAGTGTCGAAATTGATGAAATGGGAAATGTTATTGGACGAATTGGCAACGGTTCACGCATAATTGCTTTTGACGCCCATATTGATACTGTAGGAATTGGATTAAAAAGCAACTGGAAATTTGATCCATATGAGGGCTATGAGACCGAAACAGAAATTGGTGGAAGAGGAGCTTCTGACCAAGAAGGCGGAATGGCTGCAATGGTATATGCTGGAAAGATTATGAAAGAACACAACCTTGTTCCAGAAGATGTAACAGTATTGATGACTGGTACAGTTCAAGAAGAAGATTGTGATGGTCTTTGCTGGCAGTATCTAATCAAAGAAAAGAAGATAAGACCAGATTTTGTTGTTTCCACAGAGCCAACAGACGGCAAACTTTACAGAGGTCATAGAGGCAGAATGGAAATTAAAGTAGAAGTAAAGGGTATTTCTTCTCACGGTTCTGCTCCAGAAAGAGGACAAAATGCTATTTTCGATATGGGCAGAATTTTGGCAGACCTCGAGAATTTACATTTAAGACTAAAAACAGATGATTTCCTCGGAAAAGGTTCTTTGACAGTTTCTGAGATCTTCTATTCATCACCATCACGTTGTGCTGTTGCTGATGGTTGTACAATTTCAATCGACAGAAGACTTACAGCAGGCGAAGATGCAGACCTTGCACTCGGTCAAATTAGAGAACTTCCTTCTGTAAATGCAATAAGAGACCGTGTAACAGTATCTATGTACAAATATGAAAGACCTTCTTACACTGGTTTAGTATATCCAACAGATTGTTATTTCCCAACTTGGGTAATTCCAGAGGATCATGTACTCTGCAGATCATCTGTTGAATCATATAAATCACTCTTCAATGAAGAGCCTTGTCTCGACAAGTGGACATTCTCAACAAATGGCGTTTCAATTATGGGAATGTTTGGAATTCCAGTAATTGGATTTGGACCAGGTAAAGAAAAAGAAGCACACTCACCAAATGAAAAGACTTGGAAAGCAGACCTCGTCCGCTGTTGTGCATTCTATTCAGCACTTCCTTCTGTATATAGAAAAAATATAGAGAAATAACATAGGAGTTTTAATAATGGACAAGCTAAAAATCGCAAAAATGATAACAATGCTCGCAGGTTGTGAGTATAAAAATATGTATCTCAATGATTTCTTTGAGACTTGGCACAAAACAGATGATGAAATCAAATCAGTATTCCTCGTAGCAGATATTTTAAGGGGCTTGAGAGAAGCAAATATTTCTACTCGCATTTTTGATTCAGGTCTTGGAATATCACTTTTCAGAGATAATTCAACAAGAACAAGATTTAGTTTTGCTTCAGCTTGTAATCTACTTGGTCTTGAAGTTCAAGATTTAGACGAAGGTAAATCACAGATTGCACACGGTGAAACAGTCAGAGAAACTGCAAATATGATTTCATTTATGGCTGATGTCATTGGTATCAGAGATGATATGTATATTGGCGAAGGCAACAGATATATGAGAGAAGTTGCTAAGGCTGTTGACGAAGGTTACAGAGATGGTGTTCTCGAACAGAGACCAACACTTGTTGACCTCCAGTGCGATTTAGACCACCCAACACAGATTATGGCTGATACACTCCATGTTATTCATCATTTTGGTGGTGTTGAAAACCTCAGAGGCAAAAAAGTTGCTATGACTTGGGCTTATTCTCCTTCTTATGGCAAACCTCTTTCAGTTCCACAGGGTGTCATTGGATTTATGACTCGTTTTGGAATGGATGTAGTTTTGGCACATCCAGAGGGCTATGAAATTATGCCTGAAGTAGAAGAAATTGGTCGCAAAAATGCTGAAATAGCAGGTTGCAAATTCACAAAAGTAAATTCTATGGAAGAAGCATTTAAGGATGCTGACATCGTCTATCCAAAGAGCTGGGCTCCTTTCAAAGCTATGGAAAAGAGATCAGAACTCTACAAACAAGGCGACAAAGATGGTATCAACAAACTTGAAAAAGAACTCTTGGCACAGAATGCAAACCACAAAGATTGGGAATGCACAGAAGAGATGATGAAACTCACAAAGGGTGGAAAGGCTCTCTATCTCCATTGCCTACCTGCAGATATTACAGATGTTTCTTGTGAAGCAGGCGAAGTTGCAGCTTCTGTTTTCAGTCGTTACAGAGTACCTCTTTACAAACAAGCAAGCTTCAAGCCATACATAATTGCTGCAATGATTCTTCTTGCAAAGAAGAAAGACCCAGCAGATACACTTTCTGCACTTTTGAACGAAGCAAAACCAAGAATCAAATAGTTTTTAGTTAGTATAGCGTAGATAAATAAAAAGACAGTGCTGTATTTTTTGCAGTGCTGTCTTTTTTTTGTGGTGTTTGTAAAATCTATCAAATTTTATAAATGTATTGTTTTTTTGTGTGTTTAGTGTTATAATATGTTTAGTGTTATAATAAAATAAAAATAAGGCATATTAGAATGGACAAAGAAAATAACGCAATAGATATTAAGCAGGTTATAAAAAAATTATCATCATTGACAGATGAAGAGAAAAATGAATATATCTCTTATTTAGAACAGGTTTTAAAAGGAAGAAATTTAAAACCATTTGATGAGTTGACATTTACAGATGGATATATTTTTGGAAAAGTAATGTTAAATAAAGAAATCTGCACTTGCTTTTTAGAATCAGTTCTGAATATAAAAATAGATCGCATAGAATATATTGAGCTTGAAAAAGTTATAAATGAGACATTTGCAAGTAAGAGTGTTCGTCTTGATGTATATGCTAAAGATGATAAAGGAACTGTTTACAATATAGAAATGCAAGTAAGTCCAAAAGGCAAATTAAGTTTGGGCAAACGCATGAGATATTATCAAGTTATGATTGATACTGTGATGTTAAAAAAGGGAAAAGAAAACGATTATAGCAAATTGAAGAAAAGTGTAATTATTTTTATTTGTCCTTTTAAGTTGTTTGATGGAAAACGCCAAATTTATACATTTAACAACTATTGTAAGGAAAACAAAAGGATTAAATTAAAAGACGAAACGACTAAAATTTTTATAACAACAAAAGGTCAAAAAAGTGAAAAATTAAATTTGAATATAGAGGCATTGATAGATTATATAAATGGAGGCGATCCAGATAATCTCTTTGTGAAAAAGATAGAAAAAGAGATAAAAGAAATAAAATCTCAAGAGAAAGAGAGGATTAATTATATGTTATCATCATTGACTTATACAGATGCTTTAAGAGAAGGAAAATATATTGGAGAAAGACAGGGAAAAAGGATTGGAGATGCTCAAAGAATAGTAAATGATATAAAATCATTGATTAGAACTTTTAATTTTTCAACAGAAAAAGCTATGAAAGGATTAGAAATTCCTTTAGAGCAACAAGGTTTATATTACCAATTAGTAAATGACCCTGTATTTTATGAAAAATATTTTGCAGATGAAAGTAATTTTTATGATCCCTCTGATTACATAGATGAAGATTTTGAAGAAAATGAAGAAGATTATTATGACGAAGAATAACAACAAATATTTAAAAAAAATAATATTTGTTCTTAGAACTAAACACAAATTGGCTCTTTCTTTTGAATAAAAAAAGAAGGGGCTTTTATTTTGATTATTTATTAACTTTATTTTTCCAAAATGTGCCATGATGAGAATCTCTTAAAAAGTATTTTTTTTTTTTTGTATCTTAAAAAGATACTTATTTTTATTTTGTCATGGTAATAGAAAATTTTTTTAGTTGCTAATTTGTATGAAGACAAAATATGTCATTGAATTAAGACGGAATTGTAATAATTAGGTTAAAATATGTTAATATTTATTGAGTATAAATAGAAATGTGAAAAAAATATTTTGTGAGGAGGTGAAAATAGTATAATGGAATATCAAGAAAAAGAAGAACATACTTGTCCAAGATGTAAAAAGAAAGTGTATGGTAGAGAAAATATAGAAGAAGAATTTGGTTATAGATATTCTGATAAATATACTCAATCATATTGTAAGAAATGTCGTAATGAACATCAGAGAGAACAGAATTTAAAAAACAGAGAAAGGTAGTGAATAAAATGGGATTTTGGGAAGGCGTAGGAAATGTTTTAGGTGGTATGGCGAAAAAATTTGGTGATAATATTGAAATAGCTAAAGAACTTAATTCTAAAAGTAGTAGTGAATTAAAAGAAATGTATAAACATATTGAAGAGTCATACTATGGAATTAAAGATTTAGGTTATTCCCAGTCTGATAAGATGGTCGTCAAAAATATTATTGTCAATATTCTAAAAAAACGTGGAGAAATATAAAATGGGTTGGTTTGATGAATTAACTTCTGGTTTTAATAATGGTTATAAAAGAGTAGAAGATGAGGCTAATTTTAATAAAAAAAGTCTTTCTGAGCTAAAACGAATGTTAGATGATAGAAATTTATCTTGGGATGAACGAAAAAAAATAGAAAAGCGTATTTGGGAAAAAGAACGAATGGAAGAATATCAAAATAGGAGAGGATATTAAAATAAATTATTATTTAATCATCAAGTTAATAATAGTTTTTGATTAAATAGTTTTACAATCCCTTATAACATGGTATAATATCCAAGAAATAGTATAATAATAATTAAAATTATTAAAAGGGGGAATTTTTATAATATGAGATATTGGGT
>JBGUKW010000132.1:0-4168 GCA_045114665.1 Candidatus Xenobia bacterium
TGAGTTAGCTAAAGATACAGGAAATTTAATTGAAGATATTGGACAAGTTCTTTATTAATTAAAAATAAAAAGGAAACGGAAATTTCAAACGGAAAGGATGGTTGATTTTATGAATAAAGTAAGAGAAAGAATTTTAAAGGAAGTATCAGAAGCGAAATATCAAGACTACGAAAAGCATAGAGATTTAATTTCATTTTGTGTTTGTGATGGTTACTTTGGATATAACGCAGATACAGATGAAGAGGAAGAAAGCGACTTTGATGAAGTAATTGTTGTAGTCGAAAAGGATTGGTTGTTCGATTTGATAAAGCGAACTGAAGATTTCAGAACAGACGATGAAGTGTTGAAATTCTTACAGGAAGAATATACAAGTGATGATAGTAGCATGTGGTATTGTGATGCATTGAGAGAACATAAAGTTGTCATGGTTGATTTTAATTAAGGAGTGATGAGATATGAAAACATTAGAAGAGAAATTTGATGAAATTTGTAAGTCAATTCCGACATATGCGTTAAGCGATGAAATTGGTCTTGATACAGAAACATCGTATATTTTGGATTTGAAAACAAAAGAGAATTATGAAATTGCAAATGCATATTTAAAAGAAACGTGTTTTGAAGATTTTGTTCCTATTCCCGATTCCTACATAGGAGAAAAACTAATAATGGAATATTCTACAAACGGTGGAAATCATGGAGATTGGTATAGTATTCATGGAAATATTGACCAGTATTTTAAAGCAGCAAGAGCGACTTTGGAAAGATATATACAAGAAATGGAGTGATGTTATATGGATTATATTTGATTTTAGGATGAAACGGAAATTTCAAAGGGAAATATTCTTCAATTTTTAAAAAAGCTATGGAAACTCCATGGCTTTTTTTCTGTAAAAATAATCGCAAATAAATGTATTACTGTGGTATTACATTGTAATACACTACGTTTTGATTAAAGTTTTTTTAATAGAAATTCCACTGTCAGAATTGGAATGAAAAACTCATATTAAAGATATAAATGTTGATTGATGTTTTTAGAAAGGTGGAACTGATATGAGAGAATCAATAGATTTTGAAAAAGAAGAAGAAAAAGAAACAACCGCTTTGCGGGATAGAGCTTATTTTAGATTTTCTCCTTTCATAGACTCGGGTTCGACTAACCCTGTATGTATATTATACCACAGTTTTTACTGAAATACAATATTTTTGGTAAAATATTAACTATAACCGACATTCATCCCACGGTCTAAAGACGCGTGGGTTTTCTGGCGGAAAATTTATAAAATTTTTCCATAAATTTACCTCCTTATTAAAACATCTTAATTGTGTATAGATATAAACAAATGTGTTCAGGACACAAAGCAGCTTGCATTTCTTTACGTTGACTTTTTTGCAATGTTTTGTTGGACTTTGAAAATTTAATATATTTTGTTTTGGATATAATGTCATCATATATCCCTTATGGGTTTCGCCATTTTACTCATGATTTCTGCTTTTTACTCCATTTTGCCACATACAATCTTGCCCATTGATAAAATGCATCATCATTTGTGATATATTCCCCGGATATTTTGTATGCGTTGTCTGCAAAGGCAGAAACATCGACCGTGTTCATGTCAATTTCTTTACTTCCCCATGAGTGGCTAAAAATGTCAAAATAAATCTTTCCATAATCTGTACAAAAATAAATACGTTGTAAATCATGCCTTTTCCCTGCCCATGGAAAATGATTTGTAATGCGTGGTATTAAGGTTCCTTTTTGTAAATAATCGAAGGGTTGCTCGGACGTCATCCATCGCATCATGAAAACGAAGACCGGCATCTAATCCATAATAATTTGTAACTTTTTCTAATGTGAATTTTTTTAAATCCTTGTATGGAATAAAATCACGGACCATTTGAAATACATCAAGGTCCAATTTTGAAAGAAAAATATTATTGTTTCTTCTGTAAAGTTCTTTCATAAAGGCAATATCAAAAGCACAAATGTTGTAACCCATGCACACAGGAGCTGTGCCAAAGAAATCCATGATTTCTGGAAAAACTTCTTTTTCCCGACATTCCTGTTGTAATTCTTCATTTGTAATTCCTGTGATGGAAATGATTTTTTCCGAGATTTTTTTCTCCGGATTTATTTTTTTGCTGAGGGTTGCTTCCTGCTCCCATTTATCTCCATTTTTTACTAACCGGATTGCTGCAATCTGGATGATGCGGTCATCTTTTGGATTTAAGCCGGAAGTCTCAAGGTCAAAGACCACAATTCTGTCATATTTCTTTAATGATTGCGTTTTATAATACATATTTTGTTTTCGATAAATTTTATCCATTTAATATCCATCCTTTCCTTTAGTGAACCATCCACCCCTCCCGTAAGGGGAGTGGATTCCCGCCTATGGCAGAGTAAATTTATTTTAGAGGTGCTCATTAATAAAACAACCTCCTCATTAAATGTATTTTTTAACCAATTAGATTGCAAAACCAAAGACCACCCCCGAGTTGGAATTTGCATAGTCGTGGGCGCAACCGCAATCTTCTTTACTGCCATCCGCGTCAACTACAGTATGAAAATAACTGGAGTTGTCGGAGTCAGGGGAACGAAGCCAGTACCAATTAGACTTTTCCATCCTGTTTTTTATAACATGATTTTTTTTCTGAAAGTAAGGATATTGTTTTCCTTCCGGCTTTGAAAGGCTGCCTTCCCATCCCCAAACATCACATCCATTACCAACACCTTTTTGGTCTTCTTCTCTTTGGGATACTCCATAGATTTCATCTACAGAGAATAAGAATAATTTGTCTGTGGTTTTCTCAATTTCAGAAGAACCACCTCCAATGTTCGTAACTTTGATTACGGGAGAGATAACAGCTTTTAAATCTTTTTCCAGACTGTTAAATATGTCTTCCGAAAGAAATCTCCGCATCTTAGAATCTTTCCATCCCCCGATGTTCGTTTTCGTCTCGTTCATTGGATATTCCTTGTCCAGGCATTCCGTAAGACCAAAAGTAATACCGGCTTTTCCGGAACCGTCAGCCAAGTCATCATGATTAAAGCCCAAGATAGTTGCTTCGTATCGTTTACCATTTACAGTAATGTCTTTTGTTTCCTCAATCGAGAGATATTCTTCTGCCATTCCATTTTTGGAGATGAAATATATTTCTCTCCATGTGTAGAATTTAAGTGCCATTTCTATACGCCTCCTCTTTCTGATTATTTTTTCTACTTTTAATATGATTATTTTTGCAAAAAAATCCGAAAAAAAATGAATTTTCCCGGATTTTTTCTGTAAAATGTCTTATTTTTTCGTAATACGATGCGTTGATGAAAGGGTGTACAATGTAGGGTCGAAATATTGATGAAGGGGAGGGGAAGATATGTATTGTCCATTTTCATATATGTTTTGAGCATCCCATGTTGTATCGAACATGACCCATCGACCGTTAACATAAGATGCATTCCATACATGATTGGAGGTATCACCTTTAATAATATCTTTTGTCCATGTTCCTGAATTTCCAAAACCAATCGTATATCCTTCCACTACCCGTGTCGGGATTCCTATCGCCCGTAAGAGGGCGGCTGATAAATCGGCATATCCCTGACAGATTGTTTTTCTGCTTTTTAAAACATCTGAAGCAATGACTTGTAAACTGCCGGATTTTTCGTACAAGAAATCGTAATCAAAGTAAATGTTTTTTGCTACCCAATCATGTACCGCCAATACTTTATCATAATCTTTGTTTAATCCTTTTGTGATTATTTTTGCTGTTTTAATGATGGCTTTGTCATCTGTATCTATCAAATAATCAGACTGCAAATAATCCTGTAGATTTTTTTTGGAAAAAGAACCAGCTTGTTTGTTGCTCTTGTATACCTGTGTCTTGTAGAAATGCCACCCTTTACCATCTTTCTTTAATGTAACCCCCTCGTTCTGATACCAGTAGCTGGAATAATGGATGTCCTTTTCATCCTGCATTTTTAGGTAATAGAGTTGTAAGTGATAAATTCCATTTTTAATGTTTTTGGGCCGGTAAACCGCATTTTTTCTTGTTAAACTTTGTTTGCTTAATGTTCTGCCATCTCCGGAGTGAACTACCCATCACCTAAAGGTAATGGGCTTCTAAGAGCCTTACGGCTCTATTTAAGAAGTTTGATTGCTTATGCAATCCTTAT
>JBGUKW010000133.1:0-9426 GCA_045114665.1 Candidatus Xenobia bacterium
TCTCGGATACAAGTAACCGAGAATTCCCGTCCGTTTTCTTAAAAGAGGTTAAACAAATGACGGCAGGCACAAGAAAAAATAAATTACCAACAGGAGATATTGTCTTAGGTGGTGTTCTCTCTGCTTGTGTGCTTGTTTTAGCCCTTATATCACAATTGACAGGATTTTCAGATATTCTCACATATACGGCAGTTACTCCAGTAGTCATTGCAATATTAAAAAAAGATTTTAAATTTGGAATAATAGTAAGTTTTGTTTCAACCATTCTTATCAGTGCTAGTTTAGGTTTATTTCCTTCAGGAATATACTTTTTTATAATGATAATTCCACCAGCCCTTACACTCGGCTACCTTATAAAGAAAAAAGAAAAAATTACTGGAATTATATTGATATTGTCCATAATTTTATTTATCACAACAACACTATCAATCATTATGACATCATTTATAACTGGAATATCCCTTACAGATGATGTAAATAGTGCTGTAAAATCCATCTATCTCTTTTCTAAAAACACACTTGAAGCATTTCCAGAAATTGTATATGCAATATTTTCACTTATTCCCTCTGCAATAATAATAGGTCTGATGATCAAATATAAAAAATTATCCTCTTCATCAGTTATTCCTATTTCAATAGCAATAGCTATTATCTCTGCACTTTTAGTTAATTTGATGTCAAAATATATTGGAATTGCTCCAGAAGAAATATTTAAAAAAATAGGACAAGAAGGATTTAAATCACTATTTTTATCATCGATTCCATTTATAATTGGAGTTATTTCAATATCATATTCTTTCTATCTTTGGTTCTTCAATGAATGGATTTCAGCAAGATTAAAAATAACAGAAAAAAAGCCATTGGGAAATGGAATAATAGAATTAATAGAATACCCAAAATATTTTGCTTATATATTTATAATTTCTCTTTCGATATTTATTATAACATCAATAACAAAAACAAGCCTCACAATAACTATTTTTAATAATACAAAAATAAATTTGCTCTCAGGTTTAATGTTGAATATATTCCTATTTTTAGGATTTTTATTATTTATAAAGGGAATGTTCATTTTAAGAGATTTTGTATTTACAAAAATAAAAAGTTTTCCAATGAGATTATTAACAGTATTGATGTTGATGACTATATTATCACCATTCCCAATAGCGATAGGTTGGTATGTATGTTTTAAAGGAGCTAAAATCATAATTGAAACAGCTCATGCTCTAAATCCAGATGTATCAAATGACAATGTAAAATTTAAAATTGTTGAATATGAAAAAACAGAAGAATCACAAGAAGGATATATAAACCAACCACAAAAAGAAGATACAAAAAAAGAAAAATCGAAAAAAAAATTAAAAAACATCACAAGAGCAGTAAACAATTCAGAAAAAAAATCAAAGAAAAATAAAAAAAGATGAAATTTTTTTTTACATTTTTGGGACAATTATGGTATAATATAATTATGAAATCCTCAAAAAATAAGGAGGGAAAAATGAAAATTTATAGAGCTATAATATTTATATTTTTATTTATAGGTTTATTTACACTACAAGCACAGGCAGCTGCAAGACTTTCAGGCAAAATATTATCTGTAAAAAATGGAGTTTATACTGTTGAACTTGGAGATGGCTCAAAAGTTGACATAAAGCTACAAAGCGGTGGAAAATCAATGAGAGGTCAAGGAATAGGAGCTTTCAGAACTGGAGAGACAGCTGTATTTAATGTTATAAGTGCATTAAATGACTCTCCTCTTTTAGCAGATGCAATAATGGATGTTGCTTATGCAAACCAAAATTCTACAAGTGCATATACAATGTTGAGAAACACAAAAATTGGTGGATTTGCAACAGCAGCAGGACCAGCTCCTATGGGAGGACAAAGACCAGATGCAGTTGGAAGAATAGGTACAGGTGGAAGCAAAAATTTAAGCCCTGCTCCAAAGGTAAATGTTCCATTTACAGCAGCACCTGCTCCAATGGGTTCTCCAGTAATAGGTCAAGCATTGACAAATGGCGGAAATAATCCAATGCCACAATCAAACTTTTTCAATCAACAGAATCAAAATGGACTTAACCAAAACACTATGAATTCCCCATTAAATCCAATGAATCCAGAAGCTCCTTCTGGTATGTTCCAACAACCAAATGGAATGGGTATGCCACAGGCAAATGATCCAATGATGAATTTGACAATGGGAACAGCAGACCCAAGCTCACTCATACTTGGAGGCAAAAAAAATACTGCAGAAGGAATGATATATGGAACTGGAGTACAGGGTCAAAACAATATGGATCCTACAAGAATGTTTATGGGTAAAAATGACGATGATGATGAAGACGAAAGTGATGGACTCGAAGCATTAAATCCTGCAAATATAAATGGAATGGCTGGTCAACAAATAAACACATCTGGAAAAATAATGAATGTTGATATGTCAAAAGGAATTATATTCTATATGTCTGCAAATGCCCCAGGAATGCAAGAATTAGGTAGTGTTATGATAAGTCCAGCAACAATATTACTCGATGGCAGAACAGGTCAAGCAATCTCAATTCAAGACATAAAACCTGGTATGAATATGCAGGTAAGTGGAATGCAACAAAACGGCACAATAAAAGCTACAAAAATAACAGTAATACCATAATAAAAATCTAATTATAGTTTTGGGGTAAAAAACAGAGGTTAAAATTGGATAATCAAGATATAAAAACAAAAGCGGCGAAAGTTTGGTATGCAATAGGTGTATTAATTTTAACATTTATCATATTAATGATAATGTTCAACTTCAAGAATATAATATCACTGATAATAATCTGTATTTTATTGTCTTATGTGATGATGCCTTTTATATCTTTTTTCTCAAATCCTATAGATATAAGGATTCCAGAAAATTTATCTATTGGAAAATTAAATATAAAATTGCCATTAATTGGTGGCAAAAATATAAAAACGAAAAAAGGTCTTTCTCGAGTTACATCAATAAGTTTGACATTTATTTTGTTTATAACAACATTAGTTCTTGTTGTTACAATTATAACTCCAATCATAAAACATGAAATAAAAAATCTCTATGACAACAGAGAACATTATAAAAATATAATAGATAGAGAATATAAAAAAGCAGATAAATATCTCGATAGTCATATTCCAAAATCACTTATAAAATATAAAGAAGAATCAAAAAAGAACTTAAATATAGAAAATATTGCAACATATCTAAAAAATATTGTAGAATCTATAATGCCTGCAGTAACAAATTTTATGGGTTCTGTTTCACATCTTCTTTTGATACCATTCGCAACATTTTATATATTGATGGATTATGATACATATCAAGTAGCACTGATGTCGCTTATTCCTAAAAACAGAAAAAAAGAAGTTACAAGCCTTTTAACAGAAATAGATGTTATGTTAAAACAATATATAAAAGGTCAAATTCTTGTCTGTTTTATAATAGGAGCTTCTATCACAATCGCAATGTGGTTATTACAAATTCCTTATGCACTAATAATCGGCACATTTGCAGGATGTATAGATGTTATTCCCTACATAGGTGTTATAGTAAGTCTTATACCAGCCGTTCTCTTGGCTCTTATGAAAAGTCCAATACATGCAATCTTAACTCTCGGCATATTGTATTTTATTCATTGGCTTGAAGGACATGTGATTATTCCAAACATAATGGGACAAAGCGTAAAATTACCTCCATTGACAATAATTATAGCATTGATCATCGGAGCTGAAGTTATGGGAATTATAGGAATGTTCCTCGCTGTTCCAATAGCTGCTATTTTGAGAGTTGTCATTGAATTTTATATCAAAAAGAGAATAGAAAAGGAAGAAGCTTCAATTATATAAAATCTTGTTTTCTGCTTTTATTTTTTCTACTACTTTATTTTCTGCTTAATGTTACTTTGTTATGATCAGCTCATTCTAAACACAATTATTTTTTATAAAATTTTATTAAAAAATAATTGTGATGTCATTCCAAATCCTCCAAAACTTTATTAAATTTGCTAAATAGTGCGTTTTTCAAAAATTGATTTTCATAACCCAAACAGGCTCTATTTAGAGGCGATGTCATTATTTCCTTTCAAATTTCAACAGTTCGTCTCGATAGTAGTCATATTGTTTTTTCCGTTTTTCGATTTCTGCAGGCAAGCCTTCTTGTAAATCATTTGTATATCTCTCAAAATTGTCCAAAATATCAACTATTCTTTTTTGTATGTCAATTGGTGGAAGTGGAATAACAAAATCATCTGTATCAGGTGTAGCAATTTGAGGCATTGCCCCTCTAACACTTTTCTTTATAAAATAATCTAAATTATTACACAAATAATAATAAATAAATTTTAAATTAATTTGTTTTGAATTTTGAGAATATGACCAAAGCTCATTTTTATGTGTAAATGGTTTGTCGTAATATTCAAAATCCACTTTGCCACGAGATTTAACTATAATACTTGGAACATCAATTATATTTGCATTTGGAATATCTTCATAATTTACATTTGCAATAGTATTTCCACCTGCAAAAATACGAATTTCCCCATTATCTTTGTTAAGTTCTTTCATTTGAAAAGCTGTTATATTTATACCTTTTTGTCGTTTACAAATACTTTTTAACTTTACAGGAGCATATCCGTAAACATAAGTATAGAGCTTAATCAAGTTAGAAATTATCTGAGTGAGTGAGTGAGTGAGTGAGTGAGTGAGTGAGTGAGTGAGTGAGTGAGTGAGTGAGTGAGTGAGCAAATCAGAATTTTCAACTTCTGTCAAGCCCAAGCCCTCAATTTCTTTTTCAATCTTAGCTATATCTATTGGCTCAAATGTCAACAATTTATCTCGATAATAATTGTACTGTTTCTTTCTCGCTTCTATCTCAGCAGGAAGACCTATTTGTAAATCGTTTGTGTATTTATCGAAATTGTCCAAGATGTCAACGATTCTTTTTTGGGTATCAAGTGAAGGAATTGGAATAACAAAATCAGTAAGCATATTTCTTCTAATTGATTTGACAGTTCCTAAAAAAACTTTTTTAGAAATATAATCATAAAAAGAATTCATCATATAATAATAAACAAATTTTGGTAATGAATCATTTGTTATTATATGTATTCTATAAGCTCTTTGGTGTAAAGCATATTTTCCCTCAACATAATGAAAAATTTTTCCTACTCCTACACCATCTCCTGAAGTTACAATTGCAGTTTCATCAAACTCAAAATCATTTTTTCTTCTAACTATAGGAGAACGAACAAAGAATGGATATAATCCTTCTTCAAGCTGTTCATCTGTATTACTGCTACCTGTTCCAATTTCTGCAACTTCCCCTAACTTTATAATTTTTACATCTTCTCCAAAAGTCAGCAATTTATCCCTATAATAAGCATATTGTTTTTTACGGAGTTCTTGTTCCTTTATTAATTCCTTTATTAGTTCCGTAAATGTGTCGAGTATCCGCACTATTTCAGCTTGGACTTCCAAAGGCGGAATTGGAATTTCAATATCACTTAATATTTTTTTTGTTAATGCAGGTCGAGCTGTTGGTGAAGTATTTAATTTTTCTATATGCTCATTACAAATAACATAATATAAAAAACGAGGAATTATTAAAGATTCATTTATTTCAGTATAATAAATAGTATCTGTATTCCAAAAGGGAGTATCTACATAAAAAACATTTTGTATAGAACCCTTACGAGGAAGAAGAACTGTTATTTTATTATAAACATATTCATCAACATAATCAATTATTCCGCCTGTTCCATAAACAGGAATCTTTCCCTTATTTAAATGTTTATAATCTTTACCATGTTTTATTTCAACAACTTCCCCTAACTTTTTAAACTCAACACCATTGGGACACAATTCATTTTTTAATTTTAGTAAATTTGCCATTCCGTCCTCTTACTTTAAATTGATTAATATTTTAAAATAAGTCCTATTTATGCAATTCTATTCTATATAATCTATCTAAAATCTTTCAAATAAAAAATTAACAATATTGCATTTTTTTGAAATAATATTATAAAAAAGAAAAGGTCTAAAAAGGATTAAATTTGCCTTAAATAGAATAAAAGAAAAGAGAAAAGAGCCATTAAAATTATGGCAATTTAAAGAATCGACTGAAGTCGTTAGGGGGTATTGATATGGCGAGAAAAACATTTGTTTTGGATACCAATGTATTGCTTCACTCAGCAGATGCACTCAATTCATTTGAAGACAATGAAATCGTAATTCCAATAGTTGTCCTTGATGAAATAGATAAGTTTAAAAAAGGCTCTTCTGAAATAAATAGAAATGCAAGACTTTTCATAAAAAAATTAGACGAACTAAGACTTCAAGGTTCTTTGACAGATGGAATAGAACTTCCAAATGGAGGTCTATTAAAAGTTGTCATTGACTTAGGAAAAACAGCAATGTCAAAACTTCTTCCAGACGGTTTTGAAAATTCAAATGACAACAGAATTTTAGCACATGTACTGGAACTAAAAAAACACAATAAAACAAGAAAAACAATACTCGTCAGTAAAGATATAAATATGAGAGTAAAAGCTGATGCTATGGGCATAACAGCAGAAGATTATGAAGCGGATAAAGTTGAAATAAACGAGTTATATACAGGACAGACAGAAATCTATATAACACCAGAAGAAATGTCTGATTTCTACAAAACTGGAAAGATGACAAATCACATAGAAGATCTAAAGCCAAATGAATATGTTACAATGATCAACTCAAATAACCCAAATGGTACTGCTTTGGGAAGATATGACAGCATTATGCGTGAAATAGTACCTCTAAAAATAGAGGATTCCATATTTGGAATAACTCCTCGAAATAGAGAACAAAGATTTGCTGCAGATATGCTTTTAAACGACAAAATAAAACTTGTAACAATTATGGGAAAAGCAGGAACAGGAAAAACACTTCTTGCATTGGCAGCAGGACTTAGCAAGGTAATAGGTTCAAGTGATATTTACGACGGAGATGACGAAGTTACAAGATTTAGAAAACTCAATGTCTATAGACCAATAATTCCAATGGGTAAAGACATAGGATATCTACCAGGAAGAGAAGAAGACAAAATCCATCCATACATGTATCCAATTTATGACAATCTCGAATATTTGTTGCATGATGATTCATTTAGAAAAGATGATGAAAAATTCTCAGGAACAAATATAACAGCAAAATATCTTCAAGATGCAGAAAAACTTGAAGTAAAAGCTCTCACATACATAAGAGGAAGAAGTTTGCCATATCAAATTATCCTTGTTGACGAAGCTCAAAACTTGACCCCACATGAGGCCAAAACAATAATAACAAGAGCAGGCGAGGGCACAAAGATAATACTTACTGGTGATATAAACCAAATAGATAATCCATATATAGATTCAACAAGTAATGGTCTTGCATACATAGTAGAGCGTTTCAAATATCAAAATTTAGCTGCACATGTAACATTGACAAAAGGAGAGAGATCAGATCTCGCTGAATTAGCTGCAACTCTACTTGATTAATATTTCAAATTGAAAGAATTTTATAAAACCATGAAGAAAATCTTGCTACCTATTTTTTTAATAACCTTGACTTTATTTCCTTTTGAGGCTATCGCCAATAACAAATTTAATTTTGTTAAATCAACAACAAAAGGAATAAGTGTCAAACTTCCAAATGAAAAAAATATACAACAATATAGAATTACATATTTGGAAAAAGCAAAAAAACAAAGTGAGGGTGGAGATAATCTTCAAGCCTGTTTAACTGTCAGAAAACTTATAGATTTACTTCTAAAAAAAACAAGTGAAATGACAGTCGATGAATGGATTGCTTCATATGGCAGATTTTATAAAGAAGTAACAGAAATTCAAAATCAATACAAAAAAAAGTTTATTGAATCAAGAAATATTTCAATAAAAAAAGATTATGAACAGATAAAGAGAGATAGACTATCGGTAAAAAATTTTCCGAAAATAAAAGAAATTAAAGACATAAATTCTTTTATATCTATCGATGGTCTTCTCTCTATAAAATCAATTAATGATTCATATTCAGATAATTCACATATAGGAATAACAATATTTGATAACAATGAAAAAATATTTGAAGAACTTCCTATTCCTGATGATGGAAAAAATCCACAAATAAAAAGATGGAGTAAAAAATATATAATAAAATCTCCAAAGTGGTCTCCAACTGGTGAAAATTATGCCTATTTATTAAACGGAGCATTGTGTATATCCTCACAAATAAATAAACCAATTTTAATATCTGAAATAAAAGATATAGATAATTCAAATGATATATCATTTGAATGGTCAAATGACGGAAAAAATTTATGTTATCTAAGAAAAACACATAATGAAACAACTGCATTTATAAACAATATATCTGAAAAGAAAGAACAAAAAATAGGAAAAGCCGAAAATATATCAATATCTTCAAATGGAAAATTTGCAGTTATTGAAAATAATGGAAAAATATCACTTTACAATTCAGATACAAATAAATTAACAGATTTTGCAAATGGTAAAAAACCAACATTTTCAACAGATGACAAAAATATTATTTATGCATCAAATAATAACTCTATAAATTCAAAACAAATATCAGATAAAAAAGAAAAAATATTATTCAAAGGCAAAAAAGATAAAAATATAATATCGATAGCAGGAATTTCAAAAAATATCACAGCTGTTGTATTTGCAGATGGAAATCTGATATTATTGATTAATGATAAAAATATATTGCCAATAACAAATAAAACTGGAAAAATTGAAAAATCATTTCCAAATTCAATAAATGGAATTTTATGCGAAAATAAATTTGTAAAATTTAACTGAGTTCTCAGATGTCAAAAGAAACTATTAATAAAGACACAACATATTTTAAACATAAAAAAGAAAGAACATTGACCAAATTCAAAAGATTTTTACTCTTTTTAATTTTAGGTACAATAGTATCATTTCTCATAAGTTTCTTTTTTATAAAAAGCTATATGGTAAAATCTGCGGAATACAATGCCAAACTTGCAGAAATAAAAATTCTACAACAAGAAAAAGAAAAATTAGAAGAAGAAAATGAAATTCTTCAAAGTAAGATAGAATATCTAAAAACAGAAAAAGGCGTAGAATCAGTAGCAAGAGAAAAATTGGGATTTGTAAAACCTTCAGAAATAGCTTTTGTTGTTGTAAATGATAAAAACTCCCCTACTTCATCTACAAAAATAAAAAAAGATAAAACAACAGAAAAAGGTACTCCTAAAAAAGAAATAAAAGAAAAAAAAATAAATTGGTTTGATTTACTTTGGAGAGATTTATTTAGCGGAGGAGGAAAGTTAAGTAATTAAAATTATTGACAAATATAATAAAAAGTGTTTAAATATGCTCATAGAGGTATATTATGAACAAATTA
>JBGUKW010000134.1:0-4422 GCA_045114665.1 Candidatus Xenobia bacterium
ATATTTTACAATATACCAAAATAGCTACTATTTAGAAGCTATGTCATTGCGAGGGAGCTGTGCGACCGTGGCAATCTCAACCACTTAATTTTAATTTAGTAATTTATTAAACAGATCGGCTACATCATTCTAAATATAGGCGATCGACTTAATTTTTAAGTAAATAATAATTTACAGGCTTAGATTGCCACGGCTAAAGCCTCGCAATGACAAAGTGGCAGTAAACAGGCATATACTGGATAATTTACAGTAACTTTTTATTTACTTATTTTTTTTAATCAATTAATACAAGGCGTAAAATTTAGCATGGAATAATAAAAAACGAGTTCTAAAAAATTTTTCGGAACTCGTTTTTTTTACCATTTTTATTTAAATCCTAATTCTTTTAGCTCATCGTCTGTTAATTTAGTTACTTCGTAAATAGTTCCATTCATTTCTTCATAAACATTCCCATTTTTTACTGAATTGTAATGTTTTTTTATTTTTTCTACACTATTAATATATTCTTTCTCTGTTTCAGAATCTACAAGACCTATAACAGAATCAAAAAACATAGGATGATTTTGACATTTTATAATATAATAGTCATAGTCTCCAGGTTCTTCGTTTCTTGATTTTGAAACAAATTTATATTTGCAATTATCAGAAGGGCAGTTTGGTAATTCTTTCATATAGCCATTTTTGGTAATTTCATAAAGATCATTAGGATAATAACCACTATGATCCGCTGCATAATTTTCGCATGCTATACCAATGTTTCTTAAATTGGATTTACATGATGTTTTTATTCCTTCTTTTTTTGATGTTGAATATTTTTTTGTCGTTTTATTATCTCCAAAACAACCAGTTACAGCAAAGCACAGACACAAAATAAACAGAAATGTTGTAAATTTATAATATTTTGTCATAAAACCTCCTCAAATATATAACAAACGCCTCATTCTGAAAATTTTTTCAGAATGAGGCGTTTTCCTCTATTTTTTATTTTTGTTCTTTGTTTGAGCTTTTTTGCTGGCTTTTTGTTTCTCTACTCTTTCTATATCTTCTTTATATGTCTTGATATTATATTTTTTGTTTTCGAGCAGTGATATTTTAGCAAGTACACATCTGTGATCAGATATGACATCTTTTTGAACTTCTGTTTGTTCTGGTTTAAAATGTTTTGAACAGAATAGGTAATCCAATCTCTGATTTGGACCTTTTGCAGGGAATGTCTTTTGAGGTACTACTCTTGTAGCAAGTGCTGTATCTACTCCAACTGCATATATGTCTTTCATTGATAGGGCATAAGGTGGAGCATTCATATCTCCTCCAAAAATACATGGTCCTTCCAATTTTTCGATATATTTTCTCATAAATGCAGATTCTTTCATTTGAACTCTTGCCAAATATTGTCCCCATTCAATACATTCAGCAGGAGATTTAAGAAAATCTTTGCTTCTTCCTGCAATCAGTCTAAGGCATAGTAGATTTATCTTTGTTCCATTGTCATTGATAACTGCGTGTTGAAAATATCTAAAAGCATTGTTTTTATTGTTTTCAGGTGTGTTGTCTATATAGCCTGGTTGTTTGCTTGGAAGTGCTATTTCATGAAATTCTATTATTGGATATTTTGATAAAATTATGTTATCGCTTTTTCCATATTTAATTTTATATTTTGGAAATATTGTTTTTGTAACTGCTGCTCCTAATTCTATTGGAAAATTTACTTCATTTAAAAAGAGAAAATCAGGTGATAGATCATTTAAAGATTTACTTACATTTTCAACACCTTTGTCATATTGTGCAACATTTAATGTAGCAACTTTATAAGTCTTTCCAAATGCTTTTTGGTTACTTGCACTTTTGTCTTTATAAAATAAACTACAGTCAGCTGTACTGAATAAAACTACAATCATGAATATACCAAAAAATATTGAGATTTTTAATTTTTGAGCTACCAAAGAACATATTAAAGCAATAATGAATGGATACCATAGATATACAACTGGAACTAAATCAAATCCAAAAAATGATGATTTTTCTGGAAATACATTTAATATTCCTAAAATAACTAAAAGAGATACTCCAACAAAAAGAATTCCCCAAAAATAAGTTAGGAATACAAATATTTTTTGTATTGTGTCAAGACTAAATATTTTGCTAAATTTATTTTTATTTTGTAGTTTTTGTAGTTTTTCTTGGCTTTCTTTTCTTTTCTTTTCCAAAACTTTTAAATCTTTACCAAGTATAATATTAGAATTAGATGGACCATCTATTGGCTTATTTTCTGCTTTTATTTCTGTTTGGGTTTCTTTTTTTTCTTTTTTAGTATATTGTGTTTGTGGTTTTGGTTCTTCTTTTGGTGTTGATTGACTATTTATTTCTTCTTGGTTTTTTTTAGCACTTATTTTTATTGCTTGTCTTTTTTGTGCTACTTTCTTAACTTCTTTTTTTTCTTCCATTTTTTTATCCTACTTTTCCATTTGTGGTGGATTACTATAATCTATATTTAAAGTCATACCCCCTGGAAATTTATATATAACGCCTGCAATTCTGTCATTTTTGGGAACATGAAATGCCATTGCAACAACAATATCTTCCCCTGGCTCTAATGTCCTTTTTTTGGTAAATGGTTTTAATTCAGACCTTAAAAATTTTGTTGCATTCATACCCGAGTAATATTTTCCACTCTTACCAACTAAATATAATTTTGAAGGATCGACATCTAATTTTGTTGGGTGTAATCCCATTTTACCTATTGGCTTGTCAGTCAAATTTGCAAAATTTATCATTATCTGTGCAAATGTATTATTTTGAGTAGGTTTTTTCCTTGCTCCAGTGTCCATCAATATACTGTCATTATATATTATATTTGTAACCCTAAAATACATAAGACCACTTGAAGTTGAATAGTATTTTATTTTGTCTGCACAAAATCCAATAGAAGCACATAGAAAAAATATAAATAAAAATGTTATTGCTATTTTTTTCATAAAACCTCCTTTTTGTCTCTTAGCAAAATAAATTCTGTCTTATCCATGTATAGGCATTCCAGCACCTAAATGAAATAATTCTGCATATATTTCTGCAAATGTTGGATGGGCATGTATTATTTCTGAAATCTCTTTTATGTCAGAATTAAATTTTGATAACACCGCTCCTTCTGCAATTAAATCAGAAGCTCTTTCTCCTATAATGTGAATACCTTTTATTTTTCCATCTTCTGTAATTGCTTTGATCATGCCTGCAATTTCACCTTCTGCATGAGCTCTTCCCAAGACTCTTACTGGCAATTTTATTGACTGAAGATTTTCTTTTGAATTTTCATTCAATCCAACAGAAGCTACTTCTGGAGATGTAAATATGCAGGCGGGAATTACACTGCCGTCAAAAGAACATTTTTCACCAATTATGTTTTTTATTGCTGTTATTGCTTGATATGAGGCAACATGTGCTAAAAGTGGATAACCGTTAGCTATGTCTCCTATTGCATATATACCTTTTTCATCTGTTTCCATTGTGTCATGGACAATTATTCTTCCTCTTTCAAGTTTTATATTTGTATTTTCAATGCCTAAATCTGTGTTGTTATATTTTCTTCCTATTGCAGAGAGAATTTTATCAAATGTTTCTTCTTTTCCGTCAGAAAAAGTAGCTTTTCCATTTTCAATTTTTTCTGTTTTGCATTTTACTTTTATTTTTATTCCTCTTTTTTTGAGTTCTCTTGCCAATGTGTCTGTTATTTCTTTATCCATACTTGGAAGGATATGATCTCCTGCTTCTACTACTGTTACTTTTGTCCCCATTGATGAAAAGAAACAGGCAAATTCAAGACCTACTGCACCAGCTCCAACGATTAACATGCTGTTTGGAATTTCTTTTAAATTTAATGCCTCTGTGCTGTTTATTACCGATTCATCTTTCCATATTTCCAAGGGTTCAGAACCTGTTGCTATTATTATCGCATCGCATTTTATTTTTTCACTACCTGCAATTATTGTTTTTGAGTCTTTTATTTTAGCCTGTTCTTTTACAATTCTTATTTTTTTCTTTGTTATCAAATTTTCAAGGTTTGATCTTAAAGTCGTTACTATGTTATTTTTTCTTTCATTTATTTTTTCAATATCATATTTAAAATCTGAAATTTCTATTCCATAAGATTTTGCTTTTTTTATTTTGTCAATTACATGTGATGAAGCAAGAAGGGCTTTAGTTGGAATACAACCTCTATTTAGGCATGTTCCTCCTATGTCATTTTTTTCAAATAATACACATTCAAGTCCTTTTGAAGCTCCAACAAGTGCAGCTGTGTATCCTCCTGGACCTGCTCCAATTATGCCTACAACCATTTTTAACTGCTACTCAAAATGTGATTAAATATACTCACATAATGGAATTGAAATCCTCACGGATATTTCTTACTGCTTCTTTTATTTATTC
>JBGUKW010000135.1:0-16757 GCA_045114665.1 Candidatus Xenobia bacterium
TGAACCCTGAGAAACTTGTTGATATCCATAATTATTTTGAGGATATTGACCATCTACTTGGACTGAGCCCTGAGAAACTTGTTGATATTCATAATTATTTTGAGCATATTGACCATCTACTTGGAATGAACCCTGAGAAACTTGTTGATATTCATAATTATTTTGAGGATATTGACCATCTACTTGGAATGAGCCCTGAGAAACTTTAGAATTCTGATCGACATTAGAACTTTGTTCAACTTTTTCAGACATTTCTTTTACAATAGAATCTATATCAATATTAGAGCCCTGCTTAATTTTATCAGAAATTACTTTTACAATAGAATCTATATCAATATTAGAACCCTGCTCAACTTTTTCAAAAATTGCTTTAACAATAATATCCATATCAACATTAGAATTCTGCTCAACTTTTTTATCAGATTCTTTAGCAATATCATTTTTATTATCAAAATCATTCCTAATCAACCAACCATCAACTTCTACAGCTTGATCTTTCATACTTATACTTGATGATTTATCTGATTGACTGTCTCTTAAAGATGAAGCTTTAATTGATAGTCGAGTATTAGAAATTGAATATTGAGGGACTACACCTTTAACAGGCTGTTGAGCATTTGAAACATACTGTGAATTTGAGCCTTTATCTGTCCATAAAGTTTCACCAGCTACTTTACAACCCATATAAGCAAGGATTGAATTAGCAAATTTAACTTCAGCTGTAACTTTATCAATTATTGAAGCAACAAAATTATTCTTAACATCTACAGCTATTTTGTTGAATATATTTGTGGCTTTTTCCAACGTTTTCGTTCTAATAGAACTTTTTACTTTTGCCTTACTTACATGAGAACTTGAAGAAACATGGGATTTATCTCTTACTTGTGAGGAAGAAACAGATTTCGAACTTGAAGAAACTTGGGATTTACCTTTTACTTGAGAAGAAAAATTTGGAAATGGAGGCATTTGTATTATTTGACCACTTCCTCTCACAAATAACGCCTGTGCAGATATTCTTTGGAGCATATTCATCATTGTCATTTGCATCTGCATTATCTGAACATGCATCATCATTTGCATAAAGTTATTTGCGAACATCTGAGGAACATAACAAATTCCAAAATTATTTATTTGATACATAAAATTTATATTAATAGTTTGATTCATCATAATATAAACACCTCCAAAGATTTTCAATATAAAATAACATCACGCTAAATTATTATTTGTAAATAGTCTATAGAGAATTATTTCACGAATGTAATAAAAATAAAAAAAGCCAAATAGTTTATTTCACAAATGTAAAAATTAAGGCGTGTCAGTAATTCATCAATGTCCACTATTTTTTTCTTAAAAAAAGAACAAATCCCCTTTACCTCAAAAAAAACTGCACCTACTTTTAGTTATGTTCTAAAAAGTGGATGCAGTTCACTCAAAAAACAGAAAATAAAAAAGAGTTTTTTTTAAACACCTTATCTATCTATTTCTTTAAATTTTTCTACAGCTTGTTTTGCAGATTTTATGATAAAATCTGTGGAAATATTATTTCCTGTACCTCTCAAAAGCCAAATATCAGGAGTTAACTTACCCTGTGAACATAGTCTTTCCATTTCATCTGCCAAACTCTTATTTTCAAGATAGCTTTCAATCTGACTTCTTATTATTTCACCCAAAGGATAATTTGGCAAATACAAGCCATATTCTATCATGTGTGAATATACACCTAAAAGGATTGAATCTTTTTCATTGAATATTGGAGCAAACCACTTGTTCCAGTATTCTTTTGAAATCTTTACCACAAAATCTTTTATTTCTTCTGCTGTGGCTTCTGGATGGTCATACATAAAATGCCAAGTATCAACACATACAAGAGAAACACCAGATAATTCAAAACAATGCCAAAAACCATGTATTCTATGCATAACATCGCTTTTTTCTTTACTTCCACCAATACCTAAAACTTCTTGGTCTCTTCCTTGAAATACAAATGCAAATCCCTCTGTAAATGCAGTATTTGGAACTCCACTCATCAAAGTTGAAGGAGCATTATTCAATGAAAACACCTGCTCAACACAATGTCCAAGTTCATGGATTGCAACATTATATGAGATATAATTCATTTTCTTACCGTCAAATCTCGTTCTTAGATGTGAATTGAATTGTTTGCCTCCTGCTCCCATCGCATGACCTGCACCTCTTGCAGAATCGACATTTATTTTTGAAGCCAAATAATCTGCTTTGTAGTTTGCAAATCCAAAAGCTCTCAAAATTTCAGAGATATTATTTTGAAATCCCTCCCTATTTCCATATTTTTCTTCAATTATTTTGTTCAATTCCTCATCATTTAGAGTTGAAGCATCTTTAAAACCTGGATACCAAATATCAAAAGCTCTTAAAGGTCTTCCAACTTTTTTTTCAACTATCTTTGCAATATCTTTTATGACATCACTTTCAAGAATAGAGACAAGCATTTTTCTTACTCTATCTTCAGATATTTCAACACTGAATTCAAAATTTCTATCTATTGCATTTGGACATTTTGGAACATAAGAATCGAGATTTTTATCAGCTAAAAAAATCTGTCTCAAATATTCATATCTTCTACTGCCTTCTTGTTTAAATTCAATTTTCTCACCATTTTTGAAAACTTCATTTGAAACAGGATTCCAATCATATTCTTCATTATTGATTACACATTCTGGAATTTCACCATTTACGATTCTCTCAAGAATTTTCTCAATGATTTCTCTTTTTCTCATGCTTTCAGGTTCTCTATAAAGTCCCTTTAATTCATCTCTAAGTCCCCAATGGCTTATGAGTTTCATTCCCTTTGGAAACATACCAACTTTGCCATCAACTATTATGTGATCCATGCAGATATTGTAATCAGAAATATATACACCTGCTTTTGACATAGGAAGTGATGAAGCCAACAAAACTTTTGGAGGAATTCTCTCTGAAAATCTATCAGCAAGTCGTGCTTTAGTCCATTCAAGGTTTGACCATTCTACTCCTAAACTATCTTTTTCTTCAAGTGTATAAACTGGAAAATTCAAAAGGACTAAAAAAGCAATCTTTGAAGCAAAAAAGTCTTCTGTTAGATGTGTCATTGGATTGAATTCAGCAAAAAGACTATCGCTTTGTTCAATTTTTCCTGTATCAAGATGAACAGGTTCGAGAATATTTCTGTACATTTCAAGTATGTATCCATCAATGACATCAAAATTATGTTCAGCCTTTTTTAGCAAAGAATTTATTTTGTCTTCATCTTCAACATAATATGTTTGGCAGAAATTTTTCAATTCTTCAACAGTTCCATCTTCTTCTGTCCATGCTTCAACAGTCTGATTTACGCATCTAATCATCCTGTCATTTTTTGTAAACTTTTTAGAAAGTTCATCTATAATTTCATCAACAATTTTTGTATCCATATTTCCCCCTATACAATTGCAATTTTCTTCCCAACATTTTTGTAACAAGCTCTATATTTCCACTTTCAATAAATTTTCTTATGTTAGAGCTACTCACATTCTCACCACCAACAGAACACAAATCTAACGATTTTACTTCTATCCCAAATTTTTTAATTGTATCCTCATTACCTAAACCATTCTTGCCAAACCTATGATTTTTTCCAATGCAGACATATTTCACATTTAATTTATCTACTAAAATATCTGACACAAATTTTTCAGCAGTAATTGAAGCAAATTCTTTATCAAATTCAGAGACAAATGCAAAATCAACACCCAAAGAAGATATAATATTCATTTTTTCTTCAAAACTCATCAAAAGAAAAGGAATATGATTTGAATCTAAAATTGTTTTTGGGTGATTATAATATGTCAAAATAGCAGAAAAACCGTCAATTCTTTTAGAGTAAAAACAGACATCAGAAATTAACTTCTGATGTCCGATATGAACTCCGTCAAAAAATCCCATTGAAAGACAAATTGGAGAAAACTCAAAACGGTTTTTCAATTTGCGAAAATCTATTATTTTCATGAGAATTATTTTCCAATAATTAATGGTTTATATTCAAGAGCTTTAAGTTCTTCTAATTTCTTATTTGCATTTTCTTCTGAAGATTCAGATATTTTAACTCTAAACCTATTTACCCCATTTTCAACAAATGGCTCAACAACAGGATTATATCCTTTTGCTTTTAAATCCTCAGCAATTTTATTTGCATTGTCCATAGTCTCTTCAGAAGCTATCTGTATCTCAATAGCAGAAGAATCATTTGAAGGTTCTTGCAATGGCTCTATGTCTTTTAAATTTTTTAAAGATTGATCATCAATACCTGGAATTGGTTCATTTGTATTTCTAAAATCATCAATTTGTAAATCATCTGTATTATCTGCCAAAACAGCTGATTTGCTTACAGCACCGCTCTTGTCAACTTCTACAACAGTTTTCCAAACTTTTGGCTTGTTTTCATCAACAACTTGACTGTTGTATTTTTTGAAAAACTCACTCTTTAAAAAATAATTTCCTGCCCAACTTCCTGCAATCAATGCTGCCCATATAATAATTAATGTAACTATAAGAACTTTAACCCAAAAATAATCAGATTCTTCATCAGAATCTTCTTCTTTATTTTCTTTGTTCTTATATTTACTTTTTTGTTTTTTCTTTTTTTCTTTCTCAGAAACTTCTTCAGTCTTTTTAGAATCCTCTATTTTCTCGGCTTTATCTTCTGAATCTTCTTCATCTGAGTTATCTTCTTCATCATCTTCAGAATCATTCTCATCTTCAGAATTTTCTTCATCTAAGTCTTCTTCCTCGTCATCTTCAGAATCATTTTCATCTTCTGATTCCTCTTTTGATTCTTTGTTTTTACCTTCTGTATCATCAGTTTCTTCACCATCTGAATCTTCAGAAATTTCTTCTTCTACTTTCTCTAAATCCTTATCAAGTTGTTCAGATTTTTTTTTGTCATTTTTACGATTTTTTTTCTTACTCATAAAAAATTTTCTCCAAAATTAGATAACAGATTTTGCAACAGTCAAAGCATAAACAGAATTTGCCCCTTTTCTTTTCATTTCTAAAGCAACTTCTGAAAGAGTTGCTCCTGTTGTCAAAATGTCATCAACAATTAAAATTTTCAATCCTTTAAGATTTCTATTAACAGAAAAAACTCCCTTTACATTCCTTTTTCTATCATTTTTAGAAAGATTATACATAAAAGAAGTTTCTTTAGTTCTCTCTAAAATATTTTCTTCATAAGGCAAATTTAAAAAATTAGATAAATGTTTTGCTATTAATTCAGACTGATTAAATCCTCTCTCTTTCAATCTATTTTTATGAAGAGGAACAGAAGTAATTAAATCAACTGAATGAAAATAATTTGTATCTTTCAAACAATCTTCAACAAACCGAGATAAAGGCAGATAAAGAGATTTTTTTTTAGAAAATTTAAACTTTCTTATCAATTTCTTCAAAATTCCATCATAATATCCACAAACTATCATTAAATCTACATTTTTTGGTGGATTTATTTTCTGCTGTGGATAGTGTTTGATTTTGGCAAAACATTCTTTACATAGAATATCTCCAACTTTACCACATATAACACATTTAGAAGGAAAAATAAAATTGAGAAAAACATCAACAAAATCAAGAAAATTATTTTTTGTCATTTTTAGAAAACAAAACGGCAAAAATAAATTTTGGAATAGACATCATTCTTCCAAATCGAGAAGGCTCTTTTATAAGTCTGTACAACCATTCAAGACTCAATTTTCTCATCCACATTGGAGCTCGTTCGATTTTGCCAGATAAAACATCAAAACTTCCGCCTACTCCCATGCCAACTGGTATATCCAATTCTTTGGCATGATTCAAATACCATTTTTCCTGTTTTGGAAAACCAAGTGCGGTAAATATAACATCTGGCTTTGCTTTTTTTACAATATCTATAGGTTCAGAATCATCTTTAAAATAGCCATGATATGTACCAACAATATTGCAATTTGGATATTTCTTTTTTAAATTTTCTGCTGTTTTTTCTGCAGTACCGGGTTTTGCACCTAACAAAAATATTCTCAACTTAGATTCAGAAGATCTCTTTACTACTTCCTCAAGAATTTCTACACCTGCAGCCTTTTCTCTCAATTTTAAACCAGCTTTTCTCGCTCCCCAAACTACACCTGCTCCGTCAGCACATACTAAAGAAGCTCCATTTATTAAATCTCTAATATCTGAATCTTTTTGAGAAGCCATCACCATTTCTGTTCCCAATGTAACTATAAGGTGTGGCTTATCTCTTTCCAAGACAAATTTTTCAATCAATTCTGCCGTTTCAGATACTGTTATATCTTTAACTTTTACTCCTAAAACTGAAATTTCCTGTAAATCCATTTTAAATCTCAATCTAAAATTCTTAAAAATATCAAAATATTATTTTACAAAAATGTTTTTTTGTGTTATTATAATATTATGGAAAACAAATCTGAACAATACATACACATAACAAAAAGAGGACTTCTAATAATTAAAGATTCAGAAGGTACATCTTACTATTTTGATCCTACAAATTCTTTGAAAGATGTAGCTACATATATAATGTCAAATCCATCACTGTCAAATTTTATATCTGAACCTGACAAAACAAATGATGAACACCATATTATATATGTCGATCCACCAGATAAAGAAGAAAATAGACTTAGAAGATTTTCACCTCTAAAAGAAGATAAATATTTTGAGGAATAAATTATAACTCACTAAGTGGAAGTTTTATAATAAATCTACAACCCTTTTTATATCCTTTATCAACATATATAACTCCACCATGTGATTCAGTTATAAATCTCGCAATGGCAAGACCTAAACCTCTTCCGTCATTTCTGCTATTATTCTTTTCAAATCTATAAAATCTCTCGAAAACTCTTTCTTTTTCGCTGTCAGGAATTCCAGTTCCTTGATCTTCTACACTCAAAACGCAAGAGTTATTTTCGTTATTGCAATTTATCAGAACCGTTGTACCAGGGCTTGAATATTTGATTGCATTATCTATCAATATTATCAACAGCTGTTTTATTCTGTCTTCATCAATATCTATTATCATCGTACCTGAATTTAAGGTTTTGATTACAATATCTTTTTTATCTGCATAAGGTCTCATTATATCAATTACATCATTGATCAGTCCTATAATATCTGTATCTTTGCACTTCATCTGTATCTGTCTCGATTCCATCATGGACATATCAAGAAGATCATTTATGAGTCTTTCGAGACGACATGCCTCTTCATTTATAATTTTTATAAACTTTTCGCATAATTCTCTATTATCTATAGCACCTTCCAAAAGAGATTCGGCATATCCTTTTATACATGTAAGTGGAGTTCGTAACTCATGAGATATATTTGAAAGGAGTTCAGCTGTTATTTTTTCTCTTTGAGCTAAAAAAGCAGCCTGTCTATATGCAGTATAAATAAGCATATCTAAACTAAGTCCAGTATCTCTTCCTAAAGTAACATAACCACTTTCAAACTGGACATGCTCAGCAATTTCTCTATAACCACACTCTTCTCTTACACATGTCTCTAAATACCTCATTATTCTTGTTGAAACAAGTTTTAAATCAGTTTCAGAAAAAGTGCTATTATTACGAGGAGGAGAAAATAAAAAAAGAACAAATCTATAACTGTTTTCAGGGTCTATTATAAAAGAATCCTCTTCTCTAAAAAGCCTTCCTGCTCTATCTCTCATTCCAATTAGAAGATTATTCATCAATATATTTAATTCTTTTTTACTAAAATCTTCTGCTATTTCATCCCCATCAATTACTTCAAAATACAAATATCCCACATCTTTTCCACTGTCAAAAGCAATTTTCATTTTACTTTTAACAGCAGAAAGAACATCTGAATTAAAAAAACTGTCTATAATAAACCTCCAAACTTAATGTAAACCTGCAGGGAAAGAAACAGTAACTTTGGTCCATTCTCCCAATTTACTTGAAATATCTATCGTTCCAGATATATCTTCAACAAGTTTTTTTGTTATGGAAAGACCTAATCCAGTTCCTCCCAAAGTGGAAGCAATGCCATCTGTAACCCTGTAAAATCTATCAAAAACAAATGGAATAGAATTTTCAGGAATTCCTATTCCAGTATCTGTTATAACAAACTTAACTTTTTTGCCATCAGGTATTCCCAATATTTTTATTTTTCCTGATTTCTTTATTCCAGTAAATTTCAGTGCATTGTCGAGAATATTTACAAAAATTTGACGAAGAGAATCCTCTTTTGCCATTATAAATGAAATATCTTCAGGAACATCTATTTCTATTTCTACATTTTTTTGTTTAGCAAGACCTTCAAAAAGTTTGACAGATTGAACAATAGCCTTATAAGGACTGATCAAAGATAGTTCCTGTTCTTGTGATGTTCCTTCACTTCTGTTTGAATCAAGTAATGAAACAATCATTCTTGTCATTCTGTTTGTTTCATCATTTATTATTTGCAAAAATTTTCTACTTATTTCAGGATTAGAAAAATATGATTCTTCAAGCAATGTTTCTACATAGCCTTTTATTGCTGTCAAAGGTGCTTTTAATTCATGAGATAAATTGCCAACATAATTATCCAAAGCCTTTTCTATTTTTGCATATTCGCTTAGATTTCTAAGCAAAGCAATAGCTCCGTAAATTTTACTATCTTTCACTGCCTGAAAAATTCTTATCAAATACGGAGTTGTTTGACCTATTATGACAATTTTTTCAATCTTATTTTTAGAAATATTCCTTGCTGAGTCCATTATAAGATTGTTTAATTCTTTAAATTTAACAATATCCCAAATCTTTTTGTTTAAAGCCTCTTCTTGAGATACTCCAAATAATGCTACCGCACTCGAATTAAAAATCTTAATATTTCCATTCTTATCAACAGCAATAGAAGCCTCATCTAAATTGTCAATTATAACTTCCTGAAAACAAGTTTCAGTTCTGCGTGCCATTAGTCCCTTGCCTCAAATTGAAATTTATATCCTATTCCATGAACAGTTCTCAAATATCTAGGATTTGCTGGGTCTTCCTCTATTTTCTGTCTCAATCTTCTCATATGGACATCAACTGTTCTTGTATCTCCCAAATAATCATATCCCCAAAGTTGTTCCAAAAGAAAATCTCTTGTAAAAACTTTCCCTGGATTTGTAGTCAAAAGTTTCAATAAATCAAACTCTTTTGGTTTCAAATCAACTTCTCTGCCTTTGAGTCTTACTTCATGTTTCATCAAATTTAAAGTCAAGTCCTCAAAAACCAACTCATCTTTTTCATCAACCTTAGAGCTTGTTCTTCTCAAAACAGCCTTAACTCTTGCAACAAGTTCTCTTGGTGAAAAAGGCTTTGTAACATAATCATCTGCACCAAGTTCTAATCCCAAAATTTTATCAATTTCTTCACCTTTTGCAGTAGCCATTATAATAGGCGTTTTTGTCTCTTTACGTATTATTCTACATACCTCAAGACCACCTTGACCTGGCAACATTATATCGAGAATTATGAGGTCTGGGTGATCTTGACGAGTTACATTTACTGCCTCAAATCCATCATAAGCACACATAACTTCATAACCTTCTTTTTCAAGGTTATATTTTAGTAATTCAACAATATTCTTCTCGTCATCAACTACAAGAATTTTTTCTTTTGCCATTTACTTTTCTTCCTTTTAACAAAAATCTATATTAACATAAACACAGCTCCCATACGCCCAGTAACTCTATTTTCTTTGCGATATGAAAAAAATAAATCATTATGGCATGAAGTACAAATGTTTGATGAAACAATATTTTCAGATTTCAAACCTGCACATAAAAGCTGTATTTTATTTAAATTCCAAAGGTTGACAAAATACCTCTTGTTATTTTTAGAGATACACAGAGATAAATCCTTCAAAAAACTTTGAGGATAATAAGAATTAAAAGTATTTAAAAATAAATCTGCAGTATCTTCACCAACTCCAAAACAACATGGTCCTATAGAAGGGCAAATAGCAGAAACACAATCTGTAGGATTTGTTCCGTATTCTCTATTCATTGCTTTTACAGTTTTTAAAGCAATAGCTTTTAAAGTACCTCTCCAACCAGCATGAACCAAGGCTATAACTTCTTTTACAGGGTCTAAAATAAAAATTCCTGTACAATCTGCATAAAAAATAGATAATGGAACATTTTTCACATTTGTCATAATGCCATCTGCAAAAGGAATTTCATTTGGAATTTTGTCATTATAAATAGAAAGTATCTTATCTCCATGTTCGAGTTTTATAACATCTCTTACAGGAATAGAAAAATTTTCTTCAAGAAGTTTTCTATTGGCAATGACATTTTCAGGCTTATCAGTTGTATGAAGCCCCAAATTGAGAGATTCAAAAGGCGAGGAACTAACACCGCCATTCCTCAATGAATAATAATGTTCTGTAATTCCAAAAGATTCAAGAATATTAAATTTTAATATTTTTATATTATTTTTTTCAATAAATTTATACATAATTTCTTTTAAACCGTGAAAAAAGGAAGGTTGCATAAACCTTCCTTCTGTATTTAACTTAATTTTTTATCAAGTTTCTTAGAAAAGACTTGCTATAGACTGAAGTCCAATCAATCCATTGAAAGCTGAACTCAAACCTTTGAAACCAAATATTGAATCGCCACCGAGTTTGAAGAAATCAGTTCCTATTTTACCTGCTTCATGAGAACCACCCAATGCGTAAGCATTGCTTCCAATTGCTCCAAATTGTCCTGTTGTTCCATTTGCATAATTCAATAAATTGCGTTCAAAAGCTCCAAAAGATCCACCTGTTACTCCCAAACTTGTTATTGGATTGCCACCAAGGAGAGACATTCCAATATTTAATGAATTACCATTATTTGTCCACTGTGAAAGCAAATTTGACAAATTGGAATTTACATCAGCAAATGATGAAACCTGACCCATCTGGTCACCCATTTGACCACCCATTCCAAAATTGCCAAGATTGTTAAGTATTGAATTAGCTGAATTGTTGAACATGTTCAAGAAATTTGTTCTTGCCCCAACCATTCCACTTTCACTTCTTCTTTCAACAACAAAATTCAATCCTTCATTTACTTTTTCAGTAAGAGCTGAAATTTCTTCTTTGACAGTACCCAATCTCTTATCAATATTAGCAATATCATTATTGACATTTTGAAGTTTTGTATCAAGCTGTTGAAGAAGTTGAGCAACATTCTGAAGTTGTTGCTGATTTGCCTGTTGTTGTGCCTTAACTTGTTGTAACTGAGCTTTTTGCTGATTAAGCATAACTTGGCTTGTTGCAATCTGAGTTTTTAGAGAAGCAATCTGTGCCTGAAGAGCAGCTTCTGCTGCAGGATTCAATGTTGCTGCAGTTGCAGATGCTTCAAGAGATTGTAGAGCAGTTTTACTTGCTGTAATACTTTCGGTAAGAGATGTAATACTTTCGGTAAGTTGCTGATTTGTCTGAGCCAATTTTTGAGATTCAGAATTCAACTTTGTCTGAGTATTTTTCTGTTTTGTCTGTTCGGAAGTAATATTCTGTTTCTCATGTTCTTTTTGCTGTTTTGCACCCTGAAGCTGTTGTTCTTCTGCTTTTAATGCTTCAAGCTGTTGTTCAAGAGTTGCAATCTGAGATTCAAGTTGACCTAAATTGATTCCCATTTCACCCTTCATATTTTTCAATTCATCAAGAGTACTTGTCATTTGACTTATCATCTCTGAAGTATTTCCTGAGAACTGTGGCATTTGACCTGTCATTGCAAAATTAAATGCAGGAGAACCTACATTTGAGAAATTCATTGGCATAAATTGGAATGAAGAAATTGTGGCAGGTGATGACATATTAAGTCCCATTTGTTCTGGTGAATATGCAAAACCACGATATTTTGACATGATGTTGTCAAGAAGTGAAACATTTTGAATACCAGGATATCTTGGAGCACAGCACATTGGAATATCATTAAACTGTTGCATTCCCATACCATACATACCTGTCATTTCCATGTTCATTCCCATATTCATATACATGCCACCCATTGGTTGCATTGCTGGCATTGGTTGCATTCCCATCATTCCCATATTGCCATAAGCAAAACCGTTCATGCCGAATGAGAAATTACCACCAATTTGTCCCATATATGAAGAAAATGCACCGATATATCTTGCCTGATATTCAGGATTGTGGAACATATTGTGATGATGATGGCAACAACGATGGAAACGATTGTGATGATGGTGATGATGGTGAATATCACTGTAGTTATTTTCTATTGTCTCAGTTGTATTTGTGTTTTCACAAACAGTTTCTTCCTGTACAGGAGCTGTAGTCTGTACTGGAGCTGAAGATTGAGCTGGAGCTGAAGATTGAGCTGGAGCTGCTTGCTGTGGTTGCTTTGGTGTTTGAACCTGTTGAGCTTGCTGTTGTGCTTGTTGTGCTTGTTGTGCTTGTTGCGCTTCTTGCTTCTTGATGACATCAAAAACATTAGTTTTGACACCACCTATATAATTTCCAGTATTAAAATTGTTTGTACTAAAATAGTTACCAGTAATCATTTTTTACACTCCTTACATTTTTATGTTTTAACAAATACCTGTAAAAACATAAAGATATTCTTGGCATTATTTTAACATGATTATTTTCATAATTCAATAAAAAAATATGAAATTATTGACCAATTTTTGTTAACTTTTTTTAAACAAATTGTACTTTAATGAATATTATAGAATTTTTGTTTTCTGCGTAATATGAAAAATTTCATCCATAAAGGAAAAAAAATCTAATATTATTGAAAATTGATGTACCTACAATATCAGATTTCTTCAATTTTTCCTTCAGTATTCTCTATTAATAAAATCTATTAAATGTCAATTTCAATGTATCTTCTCTTGCTGAAACTTTTACAATACTTGCCTCAGCAATCTGTCCCTCACAATAATAACTTGGATTGTGAATTCCAATATCCAATTCAAGAAGTGTATCACAATGTCTTACATATACTTTATCTGGTGAGACTCTTAAAATAACAACTTTTTGAGGCTCATTTCTGTGCATTTCAATATATTTTAAAAGCCAATAGCGAGCTCTATCTTTTTCAAGTTGCAAAGAATCATTAATTGAATTATTGGCCATTGATATTATATATTCTATTCTCTCTCTTGAATAAACAGGGAAGCCAAAATCGAGAAAAGATTTCAGTTGCCTATGAATGACGAGATCAATATATCGTCTGAGTGGAGAAGTTACCTGTATATAATATTTACAACCAACAGAATAATGACCAGAGGATTCTGAAGCAAGAACAACTTTTTTCAAAAATTTTCTTACTTTAAATTTTCCCTCTTCAGAAGTTAAATCAAAAGTTGCTATTTCTTCAGGAGAAGGAGGGGGTTGATTTCTATATATTGTTGGTATATTATTGTCATGACAAAATTTACCAGCATAACTATTGGCAAGAAGCATAAATTCAGAAACAATAATACCAGATGGTCTTTCTCCATCGAAATAAGAAAGATATGGAATTCCATCTTTTACGGTAATATTTATATTTTTACGGGATAATATTATGGCACCTTCTGATTTTCTCTTATTCATAAAATAAGTTGCTATTTTATACATAAGAGCAATATCATGCTCAGCTTTTAAAAGTTCATCTGCGATATCATAAGTAAGTCGTGCCTGTGATTTTATTATAGTTTTCTTTATATAAAATTTTTTTATTTCAAAATTGTCAACTATTCTCTCAATTTCAAAAAAGAAAGAAAGTGCTTTTCTTTTTTCATTTTCACAAAGACTTCCATAACCTTCAGAAATAAGAGAAGGTAACATATTTATTTTTAAATCTGGTAAATATATTGATGTCGATCTTGCCAAAGCCTCTTCATCTAAAGATGACTCAATAGGAACAAATGCAGAAGCATCAGCAATATGAATTCCAATTCTAATTTTATCATCATCTTCCTCAACACTTAGTCCGTCATCAATATCATTTGTTTTTTCATCATCAATGGTGATAACATTTAGAAATGTAAAATCTTCATATCCCTCAAATGAATCATTTTCATAAGAACTTATGATATTTTTTACTTCTTCATTGATTTTATCTGAAAATTCAATTGGAATTTTAAATTTTCTCAACATCAAATTTTCATCTATATCAAAAACAGAAGCCTTTACAAGAAAATTAAAGAGTTCTTCAAAATTCACTTCAGCTTCTTTACACAAAGAAACAGCATTATTAAAATGTTTAGAATCTTTTTTATATAAAACTGAATCAACCAATTCATCTGTAAAATCTTTATATTCTTTTGGAATTACATTCATATCTCCAGAAGAAATTTTTTTCATTATGTCAATAAATTGGTTTGTTCTTATTTTTTTCTTGTTTTCAGCTTCTCTTTGTATTATTATTTTATTGACTTCATCTTTTGAATTTACAACAAATAAATCATTTTTTCTTTTAAAATATATAGTACCTTCTAAAAGAAGTCGTTGCAAAGCATACAATTCATTTGCAGAAAAATTACTTCCAAACCATATTTCAGCAAGCTCATTTAAATTGTAACTATCTTTATCTTCAAGACATAATTCCCATAAATCACTTACAGATATGGATTCAGCTATTGAATTTCTCTCTGCAGAAACAGATTTTAAATAATTCTTCAAACTCTCCCTATTAGACATATCTGTATTAGCAGAAGGTACTGAAGACAAAATCTTATCTTGCTGAATTTTTAATTCTTTGCCCTCTTCAGAGAAGCATTTTAATATTGAACTCTTTACAACATCAAAACAATATGCAGAAATTATTTTTTTATTGTTGTATATTTCAACAACATACCCTGTTTTAGCTATCACCCTTTACAGCCTTTCTCTTATCATCTGTTCCAACTGTTTTTTGAACCTGTTTCAATTTTTTTACTCTTATTTTAGTAAGTCGATGATTTTCTGTTTTTTCAACAATAAATTCATTATTGGCATATTTTACAGATTCACCTTTTGAAGGAATTTTTTCAATTTCATCAATTACAAAACCACCAACTGTCTGATAATCACCATCTGGCAATTCAATTCCAACTTTTTCAGTAAAATCATCAGCAGTCATTGAAGCATTAACTATAATATCACCATTTTCAAGTTTTTCAAATTCAAACTCTTCTTTATCAAATTCGTCATCTATATCGCCAACAATTTCTTCAATCAAAGTATCTATTGTTACAAGACCAGCAGTACCACCAAATTCATCTATCAATATGGCGATACTTGTCTTTTTCTCTCTGAGTTCGCTTAACAAATTCATTATATATATGCTTTCTGGAGCATAATGACATTGTCTTGCAATTTCAGAAACTTTTAAAGTCTTTAAATCTCTATCATAATATTTCAATATATCTTTAGCAAAAAGAACACCTGTTATATTGTCAGGAGTCTCTTTCCTAACTGGAATTCTTGAATGACCTGTCTCGTTTATTATTTTTAATACATCAAAAACAGCTTCATCTTCTTCAACTGTTACCATGTGAACTCTTGGAACCATGACTTCTTGTGCTGTTTTTTTAGAAAAATCAAAAACGCCTTCGAGCATTTCTGTCTCTTTTTTGTCGAGAACTCCACCCTTAACCCCATCACTTATGACCATTCTTATTTCTTCTTCAGAAAGATAATATGGATTTAAGTCAGGTTTTACACCTAAACATTTTATAATAAACTTTGAAATTGAAGATAAAACCCAAATAAATGGGCTAAGTATTGTTATAAAAAAATTAATAGGGCGAGCAACAATCAATGCCATATTTAAAGCATGTTGTGCTGCAAAAGTCTTTGGTGTGATCTCTCCAAAAATGACGATAAAAATTGTCATCATAAATGAAGAAATGATAACACCATTTCCGTCTCCAAAATATTTCGTCGTAATCGTTCCAACAAAAGTAGAGGCGAAAATAATAAACATATTCTCTGTAGCGAGAATTGTAGAAAATAATCGTTCATGTTGAGAAACTATTTTCTCAACCAAAATAGCATTTTTATCACCTTTTTCAATGAGATTCTTCAACTTTATTCTATTTGCAGACATAAGTGAAGCCTCAGATGATGAAAAAAATGCAACGAAGCATATACAGACAATGACTATTATTATTGAAACTATGTCATTGCTAAAGCCACCTATTGGCAGTGTAGCTTCCAAAATATCCTCCTCTTATTTCTTTGTAAAAAATATTATTAAATTTTTACCTTTTATATTAGCATATTTTCATAGCTTTTTCAATACATAATAAAAAAAGCTATGAAAATTTTTTCACAGCTTATATTTTTGTCTTTTGAAAAAATCCCCTTTCGACTGAAAGAGGATTGAAAATTCACATTTCTTCGCTTAATTCTTCTTCTAATATTATGTTATAATTTGGATCATTCTTTTCTAAAATTTGTCAACAAACAATATTTAGTATATTTTGGTAAACCTATTTTTGCATATTTAAAATTGCTATAAAATATCCAATATATGCCTATATACTGACATTTTGTCCTCATTACCTCTAAACAGAGGCTATTTTGGTATATTTTAAAATACTTCAAGATGTATTGGTAAATTACCAATTAGCAACTTTTGTGAGGTGTAATACAGCTAACTGAATAGAACGAAGTGGAGTTGAAGTTAGCGTATTACACCCAAAAAGTTGCGTAGCACAAAATTCACTTTCAACCTTTTTATACATCTTCAAATCTTGTATTTTCGGACATCACCTTAAAATATTCTT
>JBGUKW010000136.1:0-4952 GCA_045114665.1 Candidatus Xenobia bacterium
GAACTCATAAGACCTCTAATTTAAAATGGAGGCAAGGTTCGTTAATATCCCAGAATCCCATAAATTCATTTATGGGGAGTATGTCAACTCTAAAAGTATACATTTTTTTGAATCTAAGTCATATGAAAATCTATAATTTTCTTTACTTATTATTTTTTCGAATTTTTATCCAATTTTAAAAAAATCTCTGCTCTCTTTCATATAGAGTAAAGAAAAAGAACAGAGATTTTTAATTTTTTATAATATTATCTATTTATTTGTAGCTTGTGCAACTACAGCTGCGAGTTTTTCAAATTCAGGAAGCTTTTTGCAAAGCATATAGGAAGTATTATGATATACTGTCCAATAATCTTTTGCTTTGCAATATGGTCTTAACTGCATCATAGGTCCCATTGGCTTGAATTCTGTAATTGTGCATTCTGGCTCTGGAGTATCAAGAACGCCTTCACATTTCAAAACTTCCGCTTTTAAATCTTTTGTAAGTTGATCAATATCTGTACCAGCAGGAGCTTGGAATGTGATATCAACTCTTCTTACATCATTTGAAGAGAAATTCTGAATAGTGTTTGTGAGAACTGCATTATTGCCTACAACTGTTCTAATTTTATCAAGTGTATCAATAGATGTTGAAAATACACCAATTTCAACAACTGTACCTGTTACACCATTTACAGAAATTGTATCTCCAACTTTGAATGGGCGGAGGAAGAGAAGGAATGCACCTGCTGCAAAGTTTGAGAGAAGACCTGACCAAGCCATACCTATTGCAACACCAGCTGCACCGAGGAGAGCTGCAAATGTTGTTGTCTGTATGCCAAGTAAGCCCATACAAGCAATAACCAACAATATCTTTAAAATAATATCTGAAGATGTTACTATATATTTTGAAAGAGTTTCATCTATGTGTTTCTGTTTCCCAATATGGTCTTTTATCAATCCTTTTACCCAACCAATAGCCCAATTACCAACAATAAGAACTACAAGAGCTCCAAGAATATTCCAAATAGAATTTGTCAATGGAGCAATAGCATTACCTATTGCAGTTCCCAAACTATTAAAATCAATACTCAACTTATTATTCTCCTTTACATTTTAAATTTTTTACCCTGTCTTGTGTCTTTTTCTTGAAATTTTTGCATTATAGTATCAGTAAGCAATTTTACATTCCATCTCGGTGCCACTATGTTTCCCGAAACAGACCTTGAAAAAAGTCTCTGAATATAAAGTCCATCTCTAAGATATTCGACAAAGTCAGTAATAAAATCACTATACTCTTCTATATCCCATACTTTAAAATGGGTTTCATTATATATCTGTTCAAGTTTTGTATCTTTGACTATTTGAAGCTGATGTATTTTTAATATATCTATCGGAAGATTCGATATAACTTCACAGCTCCGCAACATCATCTCCTTTGTTTCTCCTGGAATTCCCAAAATTATGTGTGCTGCAACTGTTAACCCGTGTTTTTTTGCCCTATTAGCAGCGTCCACGAAATCTTCAAATGTATGACCTCTATTTATAAATTTCAAACTTTCATTATAAACAGATTGCAATCCAAGCTCAACAGTAACAAAATATTTTTCATTGATCTCTTCAAGCAATGTCAAAACATCTTCTGGCACACAATCAGGACGAGTTCCAAGAGCTAATCCTAAACAACCTTCTTCCTCAATAGCTTCATAATAAATCTTCCTCAATTTATCAACAGGAGCATATGTATTGGTAAAAGGTTGAAAATAGGCTATAAAACCTGCATATTTTTCAGGATGTTTTAAATGTTCCATTACATAGTGAATCTGTGTCTTAATAGGATTTGGAATTGAACTAACTGGGCTAAAACTTGAATTATCACAGAAAATACAACCACCAATTCCCTTTGTACCATCTCTATTTGGACAAGAAAAACCTCCGTCTAAACTAACTCTTATAACATTTTGACCGAATCTTTTTTTCAGCATATATGTATAAGTTCTGTAATATTTTTCAAGAGGGCGATATTCTTCCATTTTTTATCCCTTTTTATCCGTTCTTTAAAATAACTCCCTCTATCACTGTAACAAGATTATCTGTTTTTTCAATGGCATTCATAATCAAATCATAAATCTGTGTCCATTGAAGAATATACAATATATCTTCAGGCTTTTCTCTCTTACCTTCATAAAGCTCAGCATAAGCCAAACGAACAAGAGTTGTGGCCTGTTTTCTCATTGATTCAATCTTTGTTATGGTGTTATCCATATCTTTTATTTTTTCAAGACCATCAATGAGTGTCTTTATCTCTTTTATCATTTGATCTAAGATAACAGAAAGATCTTTTGCCGTAGATGTTATTTTTGGCAAATCAAGAAGACCAACTCTTATTGATACAGATTTTATCAAATGTATCACATCATAATGTCTTCTGTTTATTTCATGTATATCTTCTCTATCAAGAGGAGTTAAAAAATTTTTATACAATTCGTGATTTACAGTTCTTACTGTCTTATGACATTTTTCTTCAAGTTCATTTATTTTTTCAAAAAATTCTTCAGAATCAGATTCACCAGAAAGAATTTTTACCAATGATTCCGAGGCTTCCTCTAACATTTTACTTTCTTCCTTGAAAAATTCAAAGAACTTGACATTTTTTGGCAAAAAATTAAAAGGCATAAATTTCTGCTCCTATTATTTTATATCTTCTGCCATTTTCTCTTCATTTTCATATATATTAAAAAGCGAAGAGCAATCAGCTATTTTTATTACTTTCAAAACAGTTGAACCAGCATTAACTATATTTAACTTCTTATTCTGCTCGCTTAAAATTCTTGAAATTGAAAAAAGAACTCTCAAGCCCATACTACTCAAATAATTAGATTCCTTAAAATCTATTATTATATCGTATTTTTTACTTTCACACAAATTTTTCAGAATGCTTTCAATCTCATCAGAGATAGTTGCATCAAATCTCTTTGTCAATTTTACTGTGGTATAATCTGGATTAACGGTCGATTGTTGAATTTCAGCCGCCATACAAAGCCTCCTTAGCTTTATCCCCTATAATTTGGGGAATTTTAAAAATTTCACATCATTTACTTTTTTATTATAAAAACTGTAGCTTCAAGGAATGTACCTTTTACATCTCTGTGTAAAAGAATATCGAGCCACGCATCAAAAGTATTTTTTCTTCCAATAACTTTGCATTCAATAGTCTGTCTATCGGAATTACTAAATTCTTCTATCAAATTATATATTTTCTCTCTTGTCTCTTCCTCAACAATATGCCATATATGGAGAATATCTGTAGAATTTTTATCATAACCCAATAGTTGACTTGCTGCATCATTTATCATCGTTATTCTCCCTCTTTTTCCAAAAGTAAAAACTGGAACATGTGGGAGATTCTCAACTTTTTCTTTAAAAACAGTGAGACTGTTAATTTCTTTTTCCATGAGCTTTGATTCTGTTATATCCATTATGATTTCCAATTTTAAAAGCCCACCCCATTGTTCACCATAATCTACAACTTTACTCAAAGATTTATACCATCTGTCATTTGATTTAAACTCCAATGGTATTGTTTTTATATCTTTTTTGTTTTTACAAATCTGTTCATTTATACATTCTTCACATGGCGAATTTCTCTGTTTTAAAAGGAGTTGATAACACTTTTTCCCTATGGGATCATTTCCTAAAAACTTTTCAGCAATGGCATTTGCTGCAATAATCTCATAATTTTCAGGATTGACAAGATATATTGCAATTCCAATCTTGTCAAGAATACTGAAAAAAAATCGCATGTGTTCTCTGCTCATAACAAGAGATTCTGTATCAATATTAGTCATCTTTCCTCATGTTATCCTCATTTCTAACAGTCTTTCTTTTTATTAAAGTAGATACATTTCCTTTTTCGTCGTCATATCTATAATTTATTTCATCCATAAGTTCTCTGATAAGAAGAAGACCATATCCTCCATCTTCTTCTCTTTTTGTATTAAATTCTTCTGGAGATTCTAAAACCCTTGTAGGATCAAATGGAATTCCCTTGTCTTTTATTACGACAGTTATTTTTTCGTCATCTGTCCAAGCATCGACAGTGTAGTTAGCTTTTGACTGAGGGAATCCATACATTATCACATTTACACAAATTTCTTCAACTGCAATTAAAATATCATTTATATCATCAGCACTAAATCCGCCACCTATTGCAACTCTCTCAACATATTCAAGAGTTTTTGTTATATCGTCCATTTTATCGGAAAGATTCAATGCAAATGAATCCATAGGTGATTTTTTAGGACCAGGTTCTAAAAAACGAAGTAACATCAGACATCTGTCATCCGAGACTTGATCATTTGAATATTTTTTTAATGAAGAAAAAACATTTTCCGATATTTCTGCAAGAGGTTTAAGACGAAGATTTACTGCTTTTCTCTCTAATTTTGCCTCTCCATATTCTTTGCCATTTTTATTCGTTGTTTCAGTCAAACCATCTGTATATAAAAATAGCAGATCATCTTTTTCTATAGATATTTCTTTCTGCTCATAAGTTGACTTTTCTACAACACCAAGTGGCATACCCTTTGTTTTTAATGCGACAACATCACCATTTTTTCTTATCAAAAATCCAGAATTATGACCTGCAGAAACATATTTTAATTTTTTTTGTTTTGTATCAACAACTATCAAAAGAGTTGTAACAAACATGTCAATTCTATTTGAATTTCTCAAAAATTCATTCGTTTTTTCCAAAATCTTTTTGGGATCATGGAAAAAATTGCTGACAGTCCACATAATACTTCTTGCTATTGCCATAAAAATTGCTGCAGGGCTACCTTTTCCAGAGACATCAGCAATCAAAAACAGATATTTATTTTCTTCAAGTTCACGCCAATCATAAAAATCTCCTCCCATCTCCTTTGTCTGTTCAAGAGTTGAATGGAGTTCAAAAAAAGGATTTTCAACTTTTTTTA
>JBGUKW010000137.1:0-2789 GCA_045114665.1 Candidatus Xenobia bacterium
TGAGTTAAGAACTGTATGGTAGATAAGTAATCCAATTTCTAAAGAATTGGAAGCCAACGTGCTTTAGCCGTTGGAGTGTTCACGGAAGCTATGTAGTAAAGAAATGTGGTTCAATGGAAGAGGCTATAAAAATGCTTCACCAATATTTAGATGAAGAAGTAGACACAATCAAAACAGAGTGTAAATATGAACCATCTGTATTGGATTGGACAAAAGATGATGTGACCCTTGTATATGCAGAAGGGTACACAAAAGAAACAGAAGATAGAAACTATGCTTTAGAAGATTGTGCATACTATCGAATTTTTGAAATACTATAAGGAAGTGATTAATATGTTACATCAAAATTGGTTTAGGGATAAGAGATTTGAAATGTTTGAAGATATGTACGAAAGTCAGAGTTTTTACGATGTGAAAACCGGATGCATTTACGTTGTATCAGATGCTCCAGAAGAGACTGTTAATATTCAGGAAATTGCACCAGGTTCTCCTGAACATATTAAATACTATAAAAAATATATGTATTGGTGGGCAGATGAGCATAAGCAGGAACTACTTTCCCGATGGAATTAAAGTCGGAATACAAACAACAAAAAAAAAGAGGACATTTTAGTGTCCTCTTTATTCTTTTTGTAAAAACTCATATTAAGAGTGTAAAGTTTTTATTGATTTTTTAGAGGAAAGGTGGAATTTGTTATGAAAAAAACATTAATACAAACTCAAATGTGCAGTATCGTTTACGGAAACTTTCAAGAGGAAAAAAATCAGGAGTTATTTCGATGTCCAAGAGCTACCGAACATGTTGACTTGAGACGGTATGTTAACGAGAATTACTGCTTGCTAGGCATTGAGAATAACAACGAAACAAAAAATTTACATGAAATTCCCGGTTACATAGGATATTATCGAATGTATTTCCGTGATTTTCATTGGCATGGAAGATGGATGGAATACAATGGTGATATTGACAAATTGATTTGTTTAGGCATTGATGAGATTATTGACTGGATTTGTGAAAAGTTCCCAAGAGGCTGTGATTGGGATATGAAAGAATTTTTGTCTGATTTTCCAAATTGGGGAACAGATAATAACAGATATCTATTAAAGCCTATATATTCAGACAGATATAAGATAATGATTGATACAACATATGGAAACGGCGATTATCCGATTCGAATATATGTTTACGAGCCCCAAAATTCACAATGCATTGCGACTGCTCACTAAATGATTTTTTCAAGAGAGCTAAATGCTCTCTTTTTTTTTGTCTATAAAAATCAAATACCTGTGTAAAAACTCATATTAAAAATGTAAATATTTATTGATTTTTTTAAGAAAGGTGGATTTGATTATGAGTGGATACTTTGGTTACAAAATGAGTAATAATGCGGTCGCAGCTTATGCAGACGGAGAAAAACCTTTGAGCAAATGGAAAAAATCAGAAATCATAAACTTGATTTCTAAAATAGAAAATCTCCCCTTCCCTATTCAAATGCTAAAAAAGATGCCAGCAAAAGCAGTGAAAGATACGTTCTTGTACTGTTCGTCATGGCATCACACTTCATCTTATTATAATAAAACAGATTTTTATTCTTTTGATGAAGATGCTGTTTTTCGATTAACAGAGGAAAAAATTAAAAATATTATCGAAGAAGCAAAAAATATAAAGAAAGAAGATGTGGTAGAAGAAAAATGGAAATGTGTCTTTTTAGAGTGGTCTGGAAGTAGAAAACACCCAAAAGCAAGGAAAGTAGTTGAAGAAGGTGTCATAAAAGGTAATTGGTTTTATCGTTCCAATGGTACGAAGAAGAATATTTTTGCAAATGGCTTTCAAATGATTACAAAGTTGGAGTAAAGAGAGAGTGATAAAAAAAATATTTTTTTTTAGAGTCTTTTGGCTCTTTTTTTACAAAAAAAAACTCATATTAGAGATATAAGAAAGAAAAGAAAGGGTGCTTTTTATGAAGAAAAAAAGAATTACAAAAACAGAGCAGATATTAAATCATTTATTAGAAAATGGACATATTACATCATGGGAAGCAATTCAGGAATATGGTGCAACCCGTTTATCGGCTATTATTTTTAATTTAAAAGAAAAAGGGTATAACATTATTTCTGAAATTCGAAAAGGTACAGACAATAATGGAAATTCTTATCATTTTGCTATTTATCACTTGAATGACGGATACGTGGGGTAAATAAAATGTGTTAAAAAATAATTGTGAATTGTGGAATGGTGAAAAAATAGGTGTGAACAAGAAATTTTAAGTTCACACCTTTTGTTCTATTCTACTTAAGACATTTGCTCAAATCCCAGTTTGTATAGAAAGAATCGTCCATTGCTTTGTCTAAGTCGGAATCTCTCTTATGGGTTAACAAAAGAGTGGCGCGGTCATCTGCAGTTCCATTCTCAGAAAAATAATCCAAATCTTCTTCTCTTCCGTTTTCGATTACTGCTTTACGAACGGATGGATTAAGGTCCTCTCTCAAAATATCAAGGGCTTTTGGCTCTTTGAAAGAAACAACTTTTCTTTTTACATCATCAAACTCACTATATTCACTGATGTTGTATAACATTTCTGTTTTCTTTTCTGCAGTTATCTCGTTTAAAAATTCCTTCAATGCGTCTAAACAAAGTTCCTGAACCTCTTTATTTTCGCCTGCCGGGAAATGATAGTCCGGATTTTCTTTACATATTTCGGGTGAACTACCCATCACCTAAAGGTAATGGGCTTCTAAGAGCCTTACGGCTCTATTTAAGAAGTTTGATTGCTTATGCAATCCTTATT
>JBGUKW010000138.1:0-6421 GCA_045114665.1 Candidatus Xenobia bacterium
ATTTTTTAAAACAACAGAGGGAGGCGAAAGACAAATGGGAAGTATGATTGATGAAATTACAAGACAAAAAGTTGAAGAAGCAATGGCCAAAGGAAGAGCTGAAGGAAGAGCTGAGGAAAGACAAAATATTTTACAAAAAATAACTAATTCATTAAAAGAAGGACAAACTTATACTTCAGAAGATATTTTACATTTATTACTAAATTTACAATTAGCAACTTAAAAGAAGTTATAATGCTGTTTATTTCACTTGTTGTAATTTCTTCATTTCTGTATTTATTTTCCAAAAATTTTGTTAAATCAGATTCTATTAGAACATCTTCTTTAGTAGGTCTTTCTATATTATCTCCATGAATATAATTATAACCTTGTGATTGTATTTTTTCCAAAATCACATTTTCAAGTTCTTTTTCAGTGAATAACATTTTTAGTTCTCCAAAAAATTTCATATAAAGATTTCCACTATCTTTTCATTATACAACTATAACCACTAAAAAAGCAATAAAAAATATTCTTTCTGCAATCATAACAACAAAAAAAACTGAGTTGTAAAAAACAGCTCAGTTTTTGTTATTATTCACTTCAATTACTTACCATATTTCTATTTATCAAAAAAATTGGCAATTTCCGTCATCTTCTCACTTTGCTTTACATGGAATGGACATCTTTTGTAACAATGTCCACATTTTACACAATCAGAAGCATTTTTAAGTTCTTTTATTAATCCTGTATTTCATAATTTTTCCTCACTATCCAATTGTTGAAGCAACTTTTTCTAATATATCTCTAATTTTAATGTGTTGTGGACAAACTTCTTCGCATTGTCCACACTTCACACACTCAGAGGCTTTCTTTCTTCCGTGCATTCCAACAAGCCAAGATTCCTGTTCTTTTGTAACTTTTAGATCACCATACAATGTCAAATAATTCATCGCTGTAAATGAGCCTGAAATGCCTATTTCCATTGGACATACTTTAGCACAATAATTACAAGTTGTGCATGGAATAATAGGAATCTTTTTCAATTCTTCCTGTGCTTTTTCTATTACTTTTGATTGTTCTTCAGAAAAGCCTTTGAAATCTTTCATGTATGAAAGATTATCTTTCATCTGCTCAATATTACTCATTCCAGATAAAACAACCATAACACCTTCAAGATTTGCTGAAAATCTTATAGCCCATGAAGCACAAGAAGAATTTGGCTCAGCACTTTTTAGAACATCTTCTACAGCTTTTGGAGGCTTTGCCAAAAGTCCACCTTTTACAGGTTCCATTACTATGACAGGCTTGCCATATTTCTGTGCCATTTCATATACTTTTCTTGACTGTATTGCAGGATTATCCCAATCAGCATAATTAATCTGCAGTTGTACAAATTCTACTTCGGGGTGTGCTTTCAAAATCTCTTCGAGTTCTTCAGGTGTCGAATGGAAAGAAAAACCAATGTGTTTAATCAATCCCTCTTTCTTTTTCTCCAAAACAAAATTCCACATATCAAAATCATCAAAATATTTAGTTCTTGATTCCCCTAAATTGTGAAGGAGATAAAAATCAAAATAACCTGCTCCCGTCTGTTTTAGAGAAGTTTCAAACTGTCTTATTGCGTCCTCTCTTGTCTTACAAGCAATCCAAGATGCGTTTTTAGTGGCAAGTTTAAATTTGTCTCTTGGATAACGTTCAACCAAAGCCTGTCTTATTGCATCTTCACTACCTGGATAAGCCCAAGCTGTGTCAAAATATGTAAAACCAGTTTCTAAAAACATATCAACCATCTTTTTTGTCTGTTCTACATCAATATTTTCAGTTCCATCAATTTTTGGAAGTCGCATTAAACCAAATCCCAATTTCTTTATATCTTCATCTAAAAATCCCATAAAAAGCCCTCCCTTTTTTTTTTATAATATTAAGTCGGCAGTTATAGCAATTTTCATAAATATTGAGAAAAAATAATATATTTTACTTTGGTGTGTAATGCGGGCATTTTCGCTCCTTTGCAAGCAAAGGAGATTGGCCTATGGAACGAAATCATGAGCTTGCGAAGGTATGTAGTGAGTGTATTATACACCAAAGTAAATTTGCACTAATTTTGAAAATTGCTGTAAATAATTTGAATATTTAATTTCCAAGTTAATAATTATTTTTTAAATTTAGAAAAAAAATTTTCCTGCTTAAAGTAACTAAAGGGTATAAAACAAAATAGCCCTAATTTTCTACTGCCAATAAAAAAAGAGTGTGTAAAAATTTTTACATAAATTTTACACACTCAATTTTTTTTGCAAATTATTTTATGTTCACATCTGTTCTTTAAGTTTGTTTAATAAAATATTAAAATTTGTATGTCTTTTAATAGATTCCATAGACTCCCTATTTCTTATATAATCCCAAGATTCCTCATATGTCATATTTTGCAAAGCATCTTTATCTTCACAAAATAACTTAAAGAAATAATCAATTCCTGCACCTGAACATTTTCTCGAGAATTCATCTGCTTTACGAGTTTTATCAACAAGTGGCAAGTTAGCATTATTGTGAATAAAATGGTCTAAATTGCTTGAGAAAAAATACAAACTATATTTAATTGTCTTTGATTTTATTTTAATGGAAGAAACCGAGAAAAGTTTATTCATTATATTACGTTTTCTTTTATTTCTATCTAATGCCTTATTTATAGAATTACAAATAATTCCATCATCGTTATAAGTAAATTTTTCACAATCAAAATTTTCAACTACTGCACTATCTGGAATATATACTCCATCCATATCTGTAATTTGTATAATTTCAGATATATCTTTTTCATAATATTTATGATCTAATAAAAAAGGTTTTACAATTCTTTTATAAATTTTAGACTCAATATTCTCTTCAGTAGCCCAACTATCTGAGAATGGGTCTCCTCCAGCAACTCCATTTGATGTTTTATCTTTATCTATTATAGCAAATTCAACATTGATGTTGTCATCTATTCCCTCATATATTTCAGAAATTGAAGTTTTGAAAGTTAAAATATCAGAGTGACCTTCCACAACAAAAAGAACAACACTTTTTTTTGGTCTTTTTCCCATTTAAAAATCTCCTCTAAATAAAAATTTATATTGCCAAATCAATAAAATCAAAAAGAATTTATCAATTTGGCAATATTTAAAAAACTAATTTTTTAAAAAAATACTAACGCTTATTGACTTTTAAAGATAAATCATTACTATTGTCAATATTTGCTTTTTGGAACGCCTGAATAATCTTATAATTTTTAGCTTGCTTGTAAAGCATCTCATCTTGCTCATTCATCAATATCTCATGGAAATATCTATCCCTCAAATTGTGTGTAGGATAAATATTTTTCATACGAACATATCTATTTTGAGGATTTACAGTTGTAAACATCAAAAAGTTTTTATTTATAACTTCCAAAGGACGTAAATTATGGGAAGTAAAAATAAACTGACCTTTACCATAGACTTCAAAAATTTCTAAAATTTCGCCAAGAAGATACTCAAAAACACCTGCATCAAACTCATCAATAGCTATAGTCAAAGATGGATCATTAAATGCAGCAATTATCAAAGACAAAGAAGATATCAATTTTCTGATACCATCAGATTCAACTCTAATTGGTAATTCAATACCATTTCTAATAGACACTAAATCTACAACAAAGCCTTCTTCACCACTTTTAAGTAATGCAGGAGACAACTTTTTTAGTTTAATATCTATATTTGGCAAAAGTTCTCTCAAGACCAAATTCATATTAGAGAACAATATATCTAATTCTTTATATAAGTCATTAGAAACAACTGTACCCTTTCCAATCAAAATAGGAATATCACTAAATCTAAAATAGACAGGCAAACTAACACCTAATCTAATAAGACCAGAATCTTTAGTTCTGATAATTCTTAAGAAAAATGAAGCATAATAATTCAATTCAAGAAGAACTTGGAAAAAATCTGAGTAATTACCTTTTTCCTTAAAAATGCTCAAAACTTTGTCCATAAAAATAAATGATTGAGATTTTTCAAGAGCAAGTTTTTTATAAACCAAAAAATCATTTTCTAAATCAGAAAATTTATATTTTGGATCAATAAAAAATTTTCTTTTAGTAACAGGTCCAAATGCTCCACCTTTTAAAGAAGAATCAATAATGGATTGCATTTTTAAATTTTTACATTCAAATTTGCCAGCAACACTTACAATCTCATCAAAAACTTGAACATAACTTCTTTTCTCTATCTCAACAGATTCATGTTCATATCCTATACCAACATTATCACTATCTAAATCTACAACTCTTAACTTAAATTCATACTTAACAGTGCGAATAATCCCATTAGGATATTGAAAATCAAAAGTAAAACTCAACTTTGAATATTCTTTACCTTTTGCAATACAGTCAGTGTAATAATTTGGAATATTTCCACCACTCATCAAAATACGCAAAATATCAAGTGCCTCAATAAAAGAAGTTTTACCTGAACCATTTTGACCATATATTCCTAAAATATCAGATTTAGTATTATATGAAATTTTTTCTTTTCCACAATTGAAAACGATATTTCCATGCTCAACACTTTTAAAATTTTCTAACTCTGCTTCAGTTATTCTTACAAATGGCAAATTATTGCTATGTTCTTCAGTCAACAAATCACTAATCATAAAACATTTCCTAAAAAAAATAATTTTTAATATAAATATAATAGCATATTTTTTTATTTTGTCAAGAGGTAAATTAAAATTTCTTATAAAAAATTAGATATTTTAATTTTTATTTAAAAACAATAATATAAATAAAAAAGGATTGTCCTTTTAAAAAAACAATCCCTATAAATTTTTTATCAATATATTCATTATAAAATTTTTATTTTTTCAATAATAAATTAATTTTTTCTTCTATACCATCTGCAATTTTTACATCATAAGTTTCACATAATTGTTTAACCATGCCTATATAAAGAATTGTAGCTTCATCATTTCTATCATTTTTTAACAAATTATATATTTTTGATATAAAATTTTTCCAAAGTTTTGAATAGACTTCTAAAGAATCCTGCTTAGAATCAATCTTTTCAACTATGATTGGACCTATACGATAATAATATTCATCAATTAACGAAGATACTATTGGATTTCCTACTTTAATTATATCTTTAAAACTTCTAAATGTATTCAGTTCATCACAATCATCAGGTTTATTTAATGCTCTACATATAGCAGTCGTTACAAAACATCCAGAGCTACTACTTGAACTCGAAGAACTACTTGAGCTTGAAGAACTATCATCATAATCGTAATCGTATTTAGGACTATAACTTATATTTCTTTTTTCTTCTGCTTTACGCTTATTATCTTCTTGCCAAGCCTTCACTTTTCTATATTCTTCTCCAGCTTTTGGATGTCTAAGAGAATCAGCCTTAGAAAAACAATCTATAGCTCGTTCTAAATCTTGAGGAAACGAACCTTTATCATATTGAAATAACTTACCAATATTGTAATAAGAATTAGCTGTTTTACTTTTTTCCAAATAATCCAAAGCATATCTATCATATTCAAGCAAATGATAAAGATTGCCAATTCGTTCATTTATATTATCTGAATCATATGATTCTTTTGATAGTATATACTTAAATAAATCTATACACATTTGTACTCGTTTTTTTTCTGATTCACTAATTCCATTGTTAAGATTTTCTCGTGTGTACAAAAAACGATAAAATTTTTCTGTCAAATTTTTTATAGCTGGAAGATATTCCTTGACAGCAGACAACTTAAAACAGCGATCAGCAGAAAAAGATTTTTTTTCTGTCATATATATCTTTCCCAATTCAAAATTTGCCTCTGGAACCATTTGAATACTTTATCATCAATATTATTTTTTAAAAGAATATTCTCAGATTCTTCTAAAATTTTCAATAAATCTGTTTTATTCAATTATTTTTCATCCTTATCTATTTTATCAAATTTATAAGTCAATTCTTCATCATTTTCTTCTGTAATAGTAGTTTCAGGAGTAATATATTTCTGAAATATTTTTTCATCTCCTAATAATGAATTTAACAATGCTGATTTTTCCTTACTTAATCTACCTGCAAAAAACATCTTTGTAGCAAAATTGTTAATTTCTTCTTTATTATCAATATTATTTTTTAAAAGAATACTTTCAGATTCTTCTAAAATTTTCAATAAATCTTTTTTAATCATTTATTTTCCTTTCTAAGTATATTATTTAATTACTATATTTTTCAATGGTAAACAAACTCCTTTTAAAAAATGAATCATCTATATTAGCAAATGACATAGACAGAATCTGTCATTCCGCAAAATATTTATTGAGCTTGGAGACATTGAGCAAGTGATTTTCTCAACTTTTCACACATAGGTCTAAAAGAAAAATAAGTAATTCCGCCAGAGAGAAAAGCTCCTGCAA
>JBGUKW010000139.1:0-12412 GCA_045114665.1 Candidatus Xenobia bacterium
ATATCTTCATATTCTGATTTTTTATAGTTATGTGATTTGCAATGAGGGCAGAAATATTCTAAAGCTACAATTTTTGTTGAAAATGGATAACCATCTTCAAAAGTATAATCAATTAAATTTTTTTCTTCTCCGCAATCATTACAAGTGAATTTTCCTTTTTTCACATATCCTTCTTTAGGATCGAAAATTTTATTTTTACAATTTGGACAAATTGCTTCTCCATTTTCTTTAAAATTATGTTCAAATAAATTTCCACATTTTGAGCATATTAGAGTAAAAATATTATTTTTGAATGAAATTACAAAACTTGAATAAAGAAAATGTTCTTTACAATTTGTATTTGTCTTAACTTTTTTGACATGGAAATAATACATTACATCAGCTGTTTTGTGGCAATTTGGACATTCTGTTTTATAATAATTTTTGAGTTTTTCTGAAATAGAATTTTCTAATTTTTTCAGCTCATTTCTTAGATTATCTATGTTTATGTTTTGAATAAGTGCTTTTGTAACGAATTTTGATAGAGGTTGCAAATCACAGCCTATTACTTTTGTACCCAATCTAATTGCTTCAAATAATGTTGTACCTCCACCCATAAAAGGATCGAGAATTGTAATATTTTCTAAGTTTTTGCAATTATGACTTTTGTAAATTTCATCAAAAATGAAATCTTCTTTAGAAAGTAAAGCACCTAATAACATCATTCTAAAATTTAGAGTTATTCTTCTTGCAAAATATTTGTGAACAAAAAACGCAGGTTTCTTTCTACTTGCTTCTTTTCTTGCAAATTCATAAACTTTATCAAATGGAATATCTTCTAAAAAAGCTGAATTGTCAAAATTGTCGGTGCTTAGATTTGTTTTATTAATCATAATTTTTGCAATTAAATAATTATATTTTTTCTTGGTTTTAAATCTATTGCCGAGAAAAGCTCGATTCCCTGTCTTCTAAAATCAAGAAGTCTCTGATATACAGCAGTTCCATACAAAATATTTAAAGCAACATCTGCCACTTTTCTATTTTTGTAATCTTCCATAAAAGAGCCTTTGCACCACTGATTAAATGTTCCTATTGCTGGACCACACCAAATTTGGAAATCAATTTTTCTATCTTCTTGATCGACTATTGGCCATTTTGCAGACTGTCCTAAATATGATCTAAAAATAAGTGCCATTTTAAATTTTGGGCTTGATTCAGCTTTTTCTATCATTTCAGGATCGGCAGATTCAAAGAATTTTTTTGTGCTATTCCAAACATTTTCAAGACTATCTCTAAATATACTCATTTCAAGAGATTTTCTCTCTTTTTCTGGAATTTCTTCAATACTTTGATATGTGCAGTAGAGATTATATAATTTTTGGGCTCTCATAGGGAATAGTGTTCCCTTTTTTAATACTTGGACTTTTGCTCCTATTTCAAACATATCTGCAGAAGGTGCTATTGCTGTATCTGCTTGACTTGCCTGTGAAAGCATTTGTCTTACAGTGTCTGATGTTCCTGATTCTTGACATGCTTGGTTTATTGTTCCTGTTACAATATATGAAGCACCAGAGGCAAATGCCATTGAAGCTGAGGCAGGGGAGCCTATGCCTCCACCAAATCCTATCCTCAATTTTTGGGTGTATTTTTTCTGCATTTCATCTCTCAATTCAATAAAAGAACCAAGAAGAGATGGTGCAGGACGACTGTCTGTGTGTCCGCCTGAATCAGCTTCTGCTGTGATGTCTTCTGCAATTGGAATTTCAAGAGCTAATTTATATTCTTCTTCTGTTATCTCTCTTGAATTTAGAAGCTCTTTTAAAATGTTTTCAGGGGCAGGGGAGAAGAATTTTTTTGCAACTTCAATTCTTGAAGCCTTTGCTATTATCTTATTTTTTCTGACAATTTCGCCACTGTCATTTCTTTTTAAACCTTTTACAGCATATTTAATAAGTGCTGGAGTTAATTCAATATATGCAGAGGCTTCAGCAATATTTATTCCCTTTTTAAACATCAATTCAACAGTATTTTTTTCTGCAGAATAATTTGAAGGTGTATTTATTATGTTACAGCCAAATCTAATATTTCTTTGCAATAAATCGTCTGTTTCAATGTCGAGTTGTTTTAGTGAATAACCACCTGTTCCTATGAATCCAATACAACCTATTTTATACAGTTCTTCAACGATTTTTGGAGAGCTTATGCCTTTGGCCATTGAACCACCTATATATGGATATTTTATTCCATACGATTCACAAAACGATCTATCTCCTAAATCTTCCATTTCTATTGGCATAGAAAATGCTATAATATCAAGACCTTTTGATTTATCTGATGTTATTTCATTTTCTGTTGAATAAAATAATTGGCCATTTTCACACAAAATAAAAAGTGGCTCTTTTATATTTTTTACGGCTTCTGATATTTCTTTTATGTCATTTATTTTTGTTTTGTCTGTTCCAGTCCATTTTAGACCATATTTATTTGTTGTAGGTATCATTATTTTAACCTTTCTTGTATTGTGTTAGTAATTCGGAAGTTAACTTAACTAAATAACTTGCTTTCACAACTTTTGAGTACAATACACTCAAAAGTTGTGAAAGCTGATAACAAGCCAAATTATTTAATCTTTAAAATGTGTTATGATTTTTTACATATTCAAGAAGTGCTGATTTTGATTGCAGGTCTTCCTCAAGTTTTATCATCTTTTTAAAGCCTGTTCCATAAATTGGATCATCATCTTTTTGAGGCGAATTTATCATTTGATCTGCTTTTTCTTTATATCCAACTTCTTTTAATGTATTATATTTTACCCATTCTGCAAAACCTTCTGAAAAAGAATGGTCTTGTGAATTTTTCATTAATTCCATTTTTTTATTTTGATGATCCCAAGCATGACCATATTCATGGGCTAATGTTGCAAATGCTAATTCATAAGGCATTCCATTTTGCAAATATATAGTATGAGCTCTTTTATTATAGAAATTGGATAATGAATAAGTTGTGTAACAATATCCCAATACTCTTTGATCAGATAAGTATCCGATATTTTTTGTTCTGTCTTTTAATTCTGCAGAGGAAGACAAAATAATGTTTTCATTTGGAACATCTACCTCTATTCCGCAAGACTTTTTGACATATATTTTTACTTTGTCATATAGTTTACTTAAATCATTTATATTTGTTATTTTCTCTTTATTGCAATTTGTACATAAAATAAAGTCTTCATCTTGGAATCCAATAAATTTTGTTGGCAAGCCACAGTTAAAGCAATGAGGATGTTTTTGGAAACAATCCGCACAGCATTTTCCTGTTGGGAATTTATAGTATTTTGCCATTATTGGATTGTTACATATTATACATTTTGGAACTTCATAAGCTATATAACAATTTTCACATACTTTACCATAATTTCCATTGTAATATTTGTCTAAGATTTTATTGCAATAGTAACATTTTGATGCTATATAATTTTCGAAACAGTTTGCACAATATTTTTCTTTGTTTGAAATAAAATATTTCCCAATAAGTTTGTTATTGCAATGATGACATCTTTCAACAATATAATTTTCATAGCAGTCTTGGCAATATTTTTTCTTTTTTACTTTGTAATATTTTGTAAGAGGATTGTTACATCTTGCACATTTTTCTAATATATATTTATCATAGCAATCTGGACAATAATTTAAGTTTTCGTATTTCCAATATTTTTCCAATCTATTTCCACAGAGACAACATAATGTCGGATCAGAATATACAGGGGAAGGAATAGTTTTTTCTTCGGTTCTATCGTCCTGCTCATTTTCATTATCTTCTTCTGTCGTTTTTGATTCAATTCCAGTAGAATCATTGCTGTTAAATGGTTTAAATCCTAAATTTCTATTGTTCCAACAGCTTTCACACAGTGTTTGCCCCTCAGAAGTTTTTGGTTCACCTTCTATTTCTAAGCCACAGACAGCACAATATTTATTGTCCAATTTTTCAGAAACTGCTTCTGCTTTATCTTTTTCTTCTTTTTTTATTTCTTGTTTTTCGTTATTTTGCTTGTTTGTTTCATTATTTTTATTTTTTGAAGATTTAAAAAAATTTCTTGTATTTTGTGTTATTTGATTGAAATAGTTATCAAAATCAGAATTGTTATTTTTATTTGAAAAACAACCTGTAATCAGTGTTGATATAATTAAAATTGTAAAAAAAACTAAAATGGTTCTGTACTTCATAATTTTGCACCAACCTGTTATTTTAGACAAAAAAAGACAGGAAGAAAACTCCCTGCCTTTTTAATATTTTATTTTGCTTGTATTCTCTGTTTCAACTGCTCTATTTTTTGCCTTAAAGGTGGAGTTGCTAAACTCAATGGTTCCATCATTACATATCTGCTATAAAGCTGAATTGCAAGATCGTATTCTCCATATTTTTCAGCAAGAATACCTTCTCCTCTAAAAGCATCTGAATCGAGAGCGTTGTATTTCATTGCCTCTCCGTAAGCCTGTCTAGCTTGTTCATGTTTTCCAAGTATTGCATAGACATCTCCTAATACTGTCCATAGATTTGAAGAAGCAGGAGCACATTTTAATTGTTTTACCAATTTTTGAATCAATTCCACACCAGCTGTTTTTGCTTCTTGATTTCTTGAGTTCATTAGAAGTAATTTGATTCTTCTCAGTTGCATACTGAATAAATCTGGCGAAGCCTCTATAGCACCTTCCATAACTGAAAGTGCCTCAGCAAATCTTCCTGTTTTCATCATAGCAGTTGCCAAAACAACTAAGAGCTGTTCATTTGCTTCTTTTGTTATATGTGAACATTTCAATCCTGAATTTGCAAGTGATTCAGCTGTTTTCCAATCTGAATGTCTTATATAAAATTCACTAAGTGCTAAATAATTTCTTGCATCTCTTGAAGATAATTCGAGTGCTTTTTGATAACAACCTAAGGCAGTTGCCTCATCTCCCATTGCCTCACAGACGAGAGCAATATATCTGTAATTGCTATTTTCTTCTCTTCTGTAAAGTTCAAGAGCTTCTGGATAATGACCGAATTTGTAATATAGTTCTGCAAAGCACAACTCCAATGCACGATGATATTTCATTCTCTGTGAACTATCACCTGCTTGTGGAATTATTGAATTATAATATGCTATAGCTTCAGATGATCTATCAAGTCTTACATATATTCTACCAAGTTCATATAGTGCTTGAATATTTTTGTTGTCAATTTGTAGGCAACTTTGAAGTGATGCGATAGCTTCATCAAAAAATCCACCTTGAATTTGCTGAAGTGCAAGTTGTAAGAATGAATTTGAATCACCTGGATGTGTTTGAATATATTGTTTATAATCTTCAATGAGAGAAGTATGCATATCGGCCCATTTGTGAGCATAACCTTCTCTTGCATATAATTTTAATAATTCTGATTTCCATTGACAATAACTGTTGTTTGTTTTTGCTTCTGGAAGTAGAATTAAAGCCTCATAGTATTCTATGGACTGTGAAAATTCATTTGCAAGTCTGCAAAGTCTTGCAACACCTTCTAATAGAGGAATGCTTTTGGGGTGTAAATTTAAGGCTTTTCCTGCTATTTTTATACCAAAAAGCATTACTTTATGTCTTTCTTCTTTGCCTAAATATGCCCCTTGCATTTCTTGGAAGAAAGCATGACCAAGTGGATCATTTGTTCCTGCTTGAAGACTAAATATTTTATTATATACAATTTCTGCTTCGCTAAAATTACCTGATTTTACATAATCAAGAGCTAATTTCTTGAAGCTGTATATGTCTTCAGGATTTAACTCTGTTGCAAGTTTCCTCCACCTTACAGCTTTTCCATATCCAAAATGTTCTTCATAATATTCAGCTAATTTTATTGGAAAATATGGTTTTTTAGAAATTGAACATGCTTTCTCAAGAGAAGCAATAAGCTCTTCCTGCATATCCAATTTTTTTAGAATTTGATATTCTACAACATAATTATCTTCATTATCGGGATCTTCTTGAATTTTTTGCCTTATTTCTTCTAAAGCAGTCTCTGGATCATCTCCTATGTGATCACCAAGCACTTTTTTAGAAATGGCAACTTCTTCCTCAGTTTCTGAATCTTTCCTCTTTGTAGCTTTTTTTATTAGATAATTCTTTTCACCACTTTTTTCACCTGAAGCTTTATCAGACATCATGGGCTTTGAGGGTGTCGCTTTTGATGGTAAAGGTTTTTTATTCATTCTTTTTTATAATCTCCCGAATAATGTTAATTTTTATATAAAATTATAAATTTCTACATGTTCCCTCAATCATTTCATCTGCTTTTTCTTCTGTAATTGATGAAACGAATGCAATTTCTGAAGCAAGTGTCTTTTTTGACTGTTTCAACATTGAAACTTCTTTGGGTGTCAATTTTTTAGCTCTTGAAAGCATTACTAAGTCTTTTATCACTTGAATAAGCATTTTAATATCAGAACTTTTTATTTTTTTTAAGTTGATATTATATCTTTCTGGTGATTTAATAGGTAAATCACTTTTATATTCTTTTAGATATTCAAGTAATTTTGGAATGTCTTCAATATCTATCAACTTTCTTATCATATTTTTTTGTACATTTGTGTTGATAGTCATTTTTAGCTTTTCATTATTAAAAGATAGAGTAGCAAAATTATAGGTTGATTCATCTATAATTTTTTCTTCTCTACTTTCAACACAACCGATTCCATAGACAGGATGCATTACAAAACCACCGAGTTTAAATAAATCATCCTCAGAATTGGCTTTTACTTTTTCTATATTTGGAATAGTTTTTTCAACATTAAAATTACTCATAATTTATGGAATTCTCAATAAAAAAACAAATTCCTTTTAAATATAAGATGTTATTTTTCCTGCTATTCCCAATGCTTTTTCTTTTGTCAATTTATCGGAAACAGCTTTTTCATCTGTTATTGTTATTGTTGCGCAGGCTATTCCTAGTTTTACTGATTCTTCAAAAGATTTACCGTCCATTAATCCTGCAATAGTTCCTGCTACAAGGGCATCACCTGCTCCAACAGAATTTATTACCATTGTTCTTACTGAAGGTATAAAACCTTTAAAAGTTTTTGAAGCACAATAAGCACCTTCTGAACCGAGAGTTATTATTAGGTTTTCAACTCCCATTTTCAATAGTTCTTCACTTGCATCTCTTATATCTTTTTCGTCTGTTATTTGCCTATTTACTAAGGATTCAAGTTCTTCTTTGTTTGGAGTTGTAAGGGTTACTCCATTCATGTAATTTTGAATGCTATGAGCTCTACTTGGTGAAACAGGTTCAACACAAATTGGAATTGAATATTTTTTTGAAATGGATAATAATTCAAGAAGTGTTTGATCAGGGATATCTGCATCTACAATCATATAATCAGATTCTTTTATAATATCTATATTTTCTCTTATATATTCAGGTGTTATTTCTGACATTATTCCCATATCAGAAATACTTGCATCGAGTTCTCCCCTTGAATTTATAATAGCTAAAAATATACCAGAATTTTCTTCACATTTTTTTATTTTTGATACATCAACTCCAGCTTTTTGGGTAGAATTTATCAAAAGATCAGAAAAGCCTTCATTTCCAACAACGCTTAAAAGTGTTGAATGAACTCCTAATCTTGCTAAATTTTCAGCAATATTTCTTCCTACACCACCTGGAGAAAATTCTACTTTTCCTGGATTTTTTGTCTTTGAAAATGTTTTTGATCTACTTTTTCCCTTAATATCTATATTTGAGGCACCTATGATTACGACTTTTTTATCCATTTTTAAACCTCCATTTTTAAATTCTTTTCCAATATGTCCAATAAAAATATATAAAAATATATAGCAACCTTTGAGGCTGCTACATATCCTTTTTGTAAATATATAAAATTAAATTAATTCTTTTTTTTTTTAATATTCCTTTTTTTTTAAAAATTTTTCTAAATAGGAGGAGCTGAAAATGCTGGTATTTCATTGTCTGAATCTATTTTTTCCTGTGTATTTTTAGTTTCTTCTTTTTTATTGTCTTTTTGTTTTATTTCTTCCTTTTTAGTTTCTTCTTTCTTTTCTTCTGTCACTTGATTCGTTTTTTGTATTTCGTTATCAGATGTTTTATTTTCCAATTCAGGTTCGGTTTTTATTTCAGGCTGTTTTTGTATTTCTTTTGTTTGTTCTATATTATTTTCTGATTTAATATCTTCTTTTTTAGTTTCTTCTTTCTTCTCATTTTCAGTCTTTATTTCAGGCTGTTTTTGTATTTCTTTTGTTTGCTCTATATTATTTTCTGATTTGATATCTTCTTTTTTAGTCTCTTTTTCTGATGATATAGTTTCTTCTGTTTTTATTGGTTCTGTTCTGTCTATTGGCAAAAGTGCATTTATATATTGTGGATATTCTCTTACAACATAAGCATATTCAACAGCTTTATCTCTGTTTTTCATATATTTTGTTGCCATTTGATATAATTGTATATATATATCTGCTCGGTCATATCCTTTTTGCAATGCTTTTAAATAGTATTCTTCAGCTTTGTCAAAATTGCCAAGTTTTGTATTTAATGTTCCTAAATTGTAATAAGCATTTGGTTTTTCAGGGTCTTTTTTTATTGCATCAAGCCAACATGATAATGCATCTTTATATCTTTCTATTTTGAAATAAAGAGAGCCTAAGTTATTTAATATATAATAGTTATTGTCATATTTTCCAAGTGCTTTTACATATATTGATTCACCTGTTAAAAAATTACAGTTTTTTCTATATGCTCTTCCAAGTCGTGAATAGACAGCAATACTTGTGTTTCCACCTTTTAACTGTTTGTTATATTCCTCTATGGCTTCTGCATATTTGCCTTCTTGCTCTAATTTTTCTCCAATATTCCATTGAGTAAAATCTTTTATTTTGTCAACAATTTTTTTATCTTTGTCTGTTGCTTCTTCAAGATATATCTTATAGTATTCGAGAGCTTTTTTATAATCATTAAATCCACATTCATATATTGAAGCAATATTTAGATGACATCTCTTTTTATCAAATCCATTTTTTAAAGCGATTTGAAATATTTCAAGTGCTTCTCTAAATTTTCCCTCTTCTTGAAGTGTTCTTGCATACATAAATGCAATATTTGCATTTTTTTTGTCTTTGTTAAACACTTTTTCGAATTGTTTTTCTGCTTCAGCATATTTTTTTTCTTTAAAATTCATCCAACCTGCATTTACAAGAAAATATTTGTCATCAGGATTTACTTTTAAGCCATCATCAAAAATTTGTTTTAATTTTATTTGTTCGCCAGTGTGTTTGTATATGATAGCAAGTTCTCTATAAAAATTAAAATTATTCGGTGTTTCTTTTAGAGCTTTTAAATACAATTCAGCAGATTTTTCATAGTTTCCATTGTTTTGGTATTTTCTTGCTTCTATGATTGTGCTTGCATCTTTTACTCTTGAATAGATAAAGAAACCAAATGCTAAGAATGCTATTAAAATTATTATGATGTTTAAATATATTTTTTTCATTTAATTTTTTAAAATGTTTCTGACATTATGTCATGCATTGTGTCATTAAAGGATTTAGAAAATATAAAAGGTCTTATTTCTGAAATTACATTTTCATAATCTGTAAATTCTGTTACAAAGCATGTAATATCACCATATTGTAAATTAGTTTCAAATTTATCAGATATATATCCACATTTTATAAAAATAGGATAGGGGAAAATTTTTGTTTGTTCAACATATTTTTTATATGCATCTGAAAATAGAATTTCTCCATTTTCATTTCCATCACTAATTATTATTATAACATCTGTTTTCTCTTTTTTTTCACCCATTTTTAATAATATACTACTTGGTGAAGAACCCAATGTTGATATATTTTCTGGGTCTATACTAGGAAAACTTTTCCATTTAGGATCTTTTATATTTATTTCATTAGCTTCTGTTGAGAATGTCCAAACATGTAATTTATTTATGTCAGACATCAGAGATGAAAAAATATGTACAAATGCCTTTCCTATTTCTTGATGGGCATACATACTACCAGATATGTCTATTAATAATGTTATATCTTTATTTATTGAATATCTTTTTTCAAGAAATTGTAGGATATAAGCATATATTTGACTTTTTAAATTCATATTTGGTTGGCGTACATATTTTTTTACTCTTCTTGCTTCCATTTTTGGCTGTTTTTTAGGAAGTGTATAAATTTTTTCTTTTATTTCCCATAAAATATCCTCATCTTTTAGCATTTTAAGTCTTTTCATTTTTTGGTACAATCTTAACATATCTTCAGGTTCTAACATATCCAGTATTTTTTTAGAGATTTTATAAGAAAAGTGAGATATTGTATTTAAGGCATCTTCTGCTGTCAATGAATATTTATCTATTATTGAACATACTAAATTTGAATCATATTTTGTCGTTCTCAATAGTTTTAATGCTTCTGCAAAACTTCCTTTGGGCATTTTATTTTTGAATAATATATTGTCAGCCCTTTCAGAAGGCTTTATGTGAAGAGAAGCATATATATATTTTAATGGATTTTTGTCATAAATGAGCAGTCTGTCAAATTTTTCTTCATCTTTTTCGATATTTTGTAGATGATGTTTTATTGCATTAACTGCACTTCTTGGAAATTTTTTATATATAATTTTACAGTAATTTATTATTGAAGCAATTCCTCTTATTGGAATATTTGGAATATTTATAACTCCAAGTTGTCTTAGATTTAGATTTTCTTCTGTCAAGAGATGAGACATTAAAATATCTCTATGCCTTAATATTTTTTCTTCATTTGAAAATATATGTTCGAAAAAAGAAAATTCATCTTTTTTTTGTCTCAACATTTTTTTCTTGATGAAATATATTGCAGCTTTGGCATATACTTCTGGGTAAAGAATGCTTATTTTTTTGTGTATTTCTTCAAGAATATTCATTGGTTGAAGAGAATTCATTGCAAAAGATGTTATCAATGACATAAGTTGTAGATCGTCATTTATGTCTTTATTTTCGAATAATTCAAATGGATATGTTTTATTTATTTCTCTTCTATTTACCACGAAATATGAGTTATTAGAACATTTTAATATCATTGTTATCTCTTTAAATTCGAAAATTTATTCGATTTTTAAAATTAAAGCCTGCACAAGTAATAAAAGCTCTTTTGTTTTAACTGAGGGTTCGAACCTCTTCCATTATATGGATGCCATAGCGTTTTAACAGCTTTTATGTATGGGTGCAGGCTCAATTATTATTATAGTATCTTATTTTCAAGATGTCAAATTATTTTTTTGTTTTTTACAGTTTTGCGACTTCTTCACTTCCACCCATAATTTCAACCATTTTTTCATAAACTTTTCTTGTTTTTTCCATGAGTGGCAATAGTTCTTCAGTCGTCTTTGTAGCTGATTTTTCAGTGTCTTTTATGCCTTTGATTGCTTTTATTAGATAGGCGAGATCGTTTCTATTCTCGTTATCTTCTGTATATGACGCATCTGCTAAATCAATAAGTTCAGCATTTAGATGTCCCAAATATGACTGTCTCTTTTTCAATCTCGGATCGATTTCTGCAAGTGATGAAGGAGCGATTTGCATTATACTGCTTTTAAATGTTTTGTTGCTCAAACTTTTTGCCATGTTTGAAAGTGTTATTGCTTCTGCAATAACTCTCTGTACATATTGTTCAAGCTGAACCATCTTAAATGCTTTTACTGTTTCTTCAGTAAATATTCCACTTTTTACTAAAAATGCAGTTGCTTCTTTATCATCAAATACAGTCAGAGCGTCTGGCGTATTTGCTGGTACTCTACATCTAAATCTTTTTTCCGCTTCTTCTTTTGAGAGTTCATATACATTTTCAGATACGATGAAATGGTCAACTTCTTCTCTCAATCTTTTATATTCACTGTTTATTGCATCTTGAAGACTGCCACCATTTGCAATTATAGTTTTTACTGCTTCTGTTATTTCATCTATTACTTGTGCAACAGCTATTGACAAAAATGCTAGTGGATAATACATAACTGTGTTAGCACCAGGTGTTCTCAATTCAAGTTTGTTTCCAGAAAGACCTATTGAAACAGAACGGTTTCTATCTTGTGAAACTGAATCTCTATATTCAGATGTATTTCCTATGAATGCAGATAGATAAATAGGAGCTTCAAATCCAGGTCTTCTCCTCATATCATTTCCTCTTGAGGATATAGAGGCATCTAGAACCTGCCAAATTCGACCCATAGCAGCGAGAAGTGCTAAACCGATTACAGAAATATTTTCATGATATGTTGTTGGACAAAATTCTTTTGTTTCAAAGAAATTTTCTGTAAGTTCTTTTGTTGTTGAATCAAATTTACCTATACTTAAATTTGTGTGTTTTCCACTTCCATTTATTCCGCTACCATTTGTGTCATCTGTAAATGATTTACTCCCTATCAATGC
>JBGUKW010000140.1:0-6419 GCA_045114665.1 Candidatus Xenobia bacterium
AAAAAAAAGAAAGAAGCAGTAAGAAATATCCGTGAGGATTTCAATTTCTCGATGTGAGTATATTTAATCACATTTTGAGTAGCAGTTAAAAAGGTGTACAGGAAAGTTATAAAAATAGATGAAAATATATGTGAAGGTTGTGGTATGTGTGCCATCTCCTGCAAAGAAGGGGCTATTGATATTGTAAATGGCAAAGCTAAACTTGCAAGAGAAGAATTTTGTGATGGTTTTGGAAGTTGTTTAAGTATTTGTCCACGTGGTGCTATAAGTGTTGAAAATAGAGATGCTAAAGAATATGATGAATTGGCAACACATAAAGCAAAACATCATTTGGCAACTAAGGGAGTTATTCATTTTTTGGAATCACATAGACTGCTCTATAATGATGACCATTCTGTAAAATTTTCAAAATTGAGAAATTGGCCAATACAGATGAAGGCTATTCCAATTAAAGCTCCTTTTTATGATAATTCAAATTTACTTATAGTTGCAGATTGTGTTGGATATGCTCATCCAAATATGCATGATGAGTTTATACAAGATAAGATATTATTTATTGGTTGCCCAAAATTTGATGCAATTGATTATTCAGATAAACTTTCTGTCATCATAAGAGAAAATGATATAAAAGGAATTACATTAGTTAGAATGGAACTTCCTTGCTGTATTGGCTTGCAGAAAATGGTTGAAAGAGCTGTAGAATTTTCAGAAAAAGATTTTGACATAGACCTTTTTGTGATTTCAAGAGCAGGAAAAATATTGTAGTGTGTTTTATAGATTTAAGAGTTCTTTTAAAATGATAAAAAAATGGCAAATTGTGTTATAATTAGAGTTTGCCACTTCACAAGATAAAAATGGCTCGAAGGAAATATCAAACATTACAATAATAATAAAAACCGCTCCTGTGATTTGTCACAAGAGCGGTTTTTAATCTACTTTTAATCTACATTATTTATTTAACCATTTTATAGCTTCGTCCCATTTTGTATCTTTTGCGAACTGAAGATCTCCATAAGTTGGTTTTGAAACCTGTGCATTGTTCATTTCTATGCTGAGACCGTGAGCTCCATTGTGAGCTGATGAATGTTGTTCAGCAATGATTACATTGTTAATAGAAGCCATCATCTCTTTTGCAGCTGCTTTTAGATCGTCATTTTTGATTGCTGGATCATTTACAAGTTTTTCTGCAAATTGATATTGGTCTTTGAAACCATACCAAGATTTAGTTTGGTTGATGAGCTTTTTAATTTCTGCTTTGTCATCTGCTGTTAGACCAGAATTCATCATTGTCTGTGCAAATTTGTCTGAAGCCTGTGTGAGTTCTGGCATTTTTGCAAGGTCCATAGCTGCCAATGTTGATATACTTGGGAAGCCTTTACTTTCATTGACCATAGCCTTTGCAACTTCTCTAGGATTTACATCAAGTTTTGAACTCAATGCCTGTTGCATCTTCGAAGCAACTTTGTCTGAGAAAATCTTGGAATATGGCCAACCATCGCCACCTTCTGTATTTTGTGAAGCAACAAGGAAATCACCTGCATTTGAAAGTTCGTGTGCAACTTCTGTTGAAGCCATAAGACATGCATCAAAGCCGATGATGTTTATCTTTTGACCTGTCTTTTTCTCTGCGTCCATAATTCCGTCTTTGAGAGATGGAGTTGAAGCGAAATCATTGTGAGAAATATCTTGCAATGCACCTGGCCAACCTGCTCCGTGATCAGACATAATCAGAATGTAATTTTCTGCAGGAAATTCTTTCATACCCCATTGTATGAAGTCTGAAAGAACTTTTGGATCAGACATATTCACCTGACCAAGGTCTGCAAGTGCAGGGGAATTTATGGTTGATCTATCATCATCTTTAGTTAAATAAAAACGTTTACAACCATCCCAACCACCACTGAGAGAAGATGGTCTGTCTCCTCTATCAAGCTGTGCAACGAGGTTCATTTCATTTGAAGAACCTACTGACTCGAGTTCTGCTACATCTTTTACAAGTGCAGTTTCAAGATTGTTGTCTGCTGCTGAATAAAGAAGAACTGTCCATTTCTTTTTTGTTTTTTCTATTGAATCACTTCCAGAATTTAAAGATACACTATCACCAATTGCAACATTTTCCTGTTGTGGTGTGTTTACATGAGCTCTTTCTGTATTAACTGAAGGTAGATTATAATTGTTACTGGCAAAATTTATTGAACCAATATTAGACATTCTTTGTCAGCTCCTTTTCTATTATACCCCTAAAAAATAAGGATTTCTTCTTCTACATTATAGCACAAACATAAAATAAAAAAATAAACAAATTGTAAATTTTTTTATAGTTATTTCAAAATACTCTTTAAATCTTGTTTTATTTTTTCTGCAAGGCAAAAAGCCAAATTTACAGGAACAGCATTTCCAATCATTTTATAACCAACAGCTAAATTTGAATATTTAAATATAAAATCATCTGGGAAAGTTTGGATTCTTGCACATTCTCTCACAGACAATCTCCTATATAAATTTTCTTGTCCTTTTACAAATTCTCTCTTATCTTGTTCAATAAAAATCATTTTGGGAGCTTGTGGGTGAATTGGTGCATGTCGCCCTCCTGCTTGAATTGTAAAAGAAGGCTCATTCCAAGTTCTTACACGATTCCTCGACATGTAAATTGTTGAAAATCCTCCAATCATATATTCGTGATTAGGAAGAACACAAAACTCAGCATTAGTGTAATTTTTTTCTTTTGCAGGAATTGCAGAATCTTTTAAATCCCAAATGACATCTTTTAAAACTGGTCTATATTTGTGTTCTTTAGGAAATTCAAAAGTTAAATTTAAATCATTTCTGTAACCAACAAAAATTACACGCTTTCTATCTTGTGGGACATCATAATCATTTGCATTTAACAATTTAAAACTCAAATGATAACCAGATTTTTCGAATAAATTTTTGATATTTTCAAGTGCTTTTGAATGTCTTTTTGATAACATTCCAGATACATTTTCAGCTAAAAAGAAAAGAGGTTGTTTAGCTCTTAAAATTCTGATGAACTCATAAAAAAGTTTACCTCTTTCATCTTCAATTCCTCGCAATGTTCCTGCCTCACTCCAACTTTGACATGGTGGACCACCTATAATTCCAATACAATCAGGAACATCTTTTGTGTCAATACTTTTTATACTTCTTTTATCTAAATGTACTTTTGGAAAATTATATTCAAATGTCTCCCAAATAGATGAATCAAATTCATTTGCCCAAATTATGTCAAAACCTGCTTCTTCAAAACCTTTATCAAGTCCCCCAGCCCCTGAAAAGAGACTTACAATTTTATTGTTCATAGTATCAACTCTAAAAACAAAAAACGCCACAAACTATATGTGGCGTTTAAAATAAAAAATGCCGAAGATCGGAATCGAACCGATAAGGGATAAATCCCACCGGTTTTTGAGACCGGCGCGTCTGCCTATTCCGCCACTTCGGCATATAAAACAAACAATTAATTTGTTTTACGATAAAAATAATTCTATGTTATTTTTTGTATTCCTTCTTTTTTAAAAAAAAATTTTAATTAATTTTTTTTGCTCCCCAGATACCTCTAAAAAATATAGCTTTTTTTTCAGGATCTTTTGCTTTTCCTTTATAATATACATGTGGAACATTTTCAAATGCTTTAAAACCTATTTCTGTTACACTATTAGGTATTGTCAATTCTTTTAATGAGGTACAACCTGAAAAAGCCAAAAAGCCAATTTCTGTTACACTATTTGGTATTTCTATATTTTCTAAAGATTTACAATTCCAAAAAGCACAATCACCAATTTTAGTTATGTTTTTAGGTAAACTTATTCTTTTTAATGAAAAACATTCACTAAAGGTACTTTCTGGAATTGTATCAATATTTTCAGGTAATTTTATTTTTTTTAATGAAGTGCAATGATTGAAAGCCCTATTTCCTATTTTTGTTACACTATTTGGAATTGTTATATCTGTTAAAGAAGAAAAATCTTCAAAAATTTTTGACTCGATTTGTGTTATTTTGTATTTTTTTCCTTCAAATTCATAAGTAGAAGGAATGTCGAGAATTTTTACAGTTTCTTTAGCTTTTGTCAATAAAAAAAAAGATTCTCCATCATCTGTGGCAATAAAATCTTCTTTTTCATATCCCAATTGTTTTAGAATGTCATAATTTAATGTTACTTCGATATAATCCATGCCCACTTTTTCTTCATTCCTATTTTTTATTTCATTTATATTTTGAGAAATACAAACTGAAGTCATAAATATAATTAGTAATAAAATGAATAGCATGTTTATATGTATTTTATTCATTTTTTTCTCCTAAAAATATCAAATATAATATAAATATTATATAATAAATTTGATGTTGTCAAATTTTTTTTTAAAACTCTTGACTTATAGTAGCTCTAATGTGTTATTTTTTATTTATAAAAATTGAGTAAAATTTTTGCACTATAGAAGCAACCAAATTTTATTCATTTTAAAAAAGGAAAAATAAATTTTAGAAGGTATGATTTTATGAGTGAAGATAAATTTTATTCTGTTAAAGAAGTAGCAGATAAAACTGGACTTTCAGAACATACAATTAGATATTATACAAATTTAGGACTTATTCCAAATTTATCGAGAAATAATAATCATTACAGAATGTTTGATCAAGAGGCACTGGATACATTGCTTGCCATAAAATGTCTTCGTGGAACAGGAATGTCATTAAAAGATATAAAAAGATATATGGACTTAGTTCAAATGGGGGATTCAACAGTTCCAACTCGTTATAATATAATATTGAAGCAGAAAGAATCTGTTAAAAATAAATTAAAAGAAGTTAATAAACAACTTGATTTTGTAAATTACAAGTTGTCATTATATAAAGAAAAAATGAAAATGGGGGATTAAAAAAATGAAAAACAAATTTTTATTAATTGCTTTTGCATTGCTTTTTACTTTTGGAATAGCTTTTGCAGATAATAATTTGATTTCAGCAAAAACTTCCAAAAAGGTTTTGGTAGCCTATTATTCTTGGGGTGGTAATACAAAATCTATTGCAGAAAAGATTCATAAAAAAGTAGGTGGAGATATTCTTGAAATAGTTCCAAAAACTCCATACCCTACAGATTATAGAAAAACTTGTGATGTTGCAAAAGTACAAAAAGAAAAAGGTATTTTAACACCTTTGAAATCAAATATTGATGTTTCTAAATATGATGTTATTTTTGTTGGAACTTCTGCTTGGTGGTATTCTATGGCTACACCTGGAAAGAGTTTTTTGATTTCTAATCAAAAGGGATTTAAAGGCAAAATTATTGTTCCTTTTGTAACACATGGTGGTGGAGGAAAATATAATATTCCTGCAGAGATGAAAGAAATTTCAAAAGCACAAGTTTTGAAAAAAGAATTTGTTGTTTATGAAAATGGCGATTCTTCAACAGACAAAAATATAGATAAGTGGATTAAAGAATTAGGTTTATAAAAAAATATGTGGGTTTTGGTTGCGATAAATCAAAGCCTTTTTTATTGCCCTTTCACAGAGAAATAAAAGGGTATAGTAGTGAAATAGTAGAAAAAAAATAGAATATAGATTAGCTCTTTCTGCGAATGAGGATAGAGGAGCATTTAAGGGGGCTGTATATGCAAAAATTACCTATAGGTATTCAAAATTTTGAAAATATTCGTTTAAATAATTATCTTTATGTTGATAAAACAAAACAAATCTTGAGTTTAATTGAAAATGGAGAATGTTATTTTTTTTCTCGTCCTCGTCGTTTTGGAAAATCCTTAACAATATCAACATTAGAGGCAATGTTTCAAGGTAAAGCAGAACTATTTAGCGGATTATATGCTGAGGAATGGGTAAAAGAGCAAGCAAAACATCCAAGTCCAGTGATAAAATTGGATATGAGTGTTTTAGGAAATTATAAAACGATAGAAGAACTTAATAATGCAATTATTTATATTGTTAAAAATTCTATAAAACAATATAAATTAGATATCTCTTATGATGAAAATACAAACAAAAATGCAGGACTCATATTTTTTCAAATAATAAATAAATTATATGAAAAATTTGGTAAAGTTATTATTCTAATTGATGAATATGATAAACCAATAACAGACAATATAAACAATTTAGAAAAAGCGAATGAAATGAGAGAAACTCTTCGTTCATTTTATGGTGTTTTAAAAGGTTGTAGTCAAGTAAAATTTATAATGATAACAGGTGTATCAAAATTCAGTAAAGCTGGAGTTTTTTCAAGTTTAAATAATTTAAGAAAACGGACGGGAATTCTCGGTTACTTGTATCCGAGATGAAAGTCCGTTATTTTTTTTTGAAAAAAAATAAAAAAATATTGACATGAACTAAAAAAAAATATATAATATATGTATGAACACAAAATATATTCATGCAAGAACTTGTA